>CAZUYQ010000132.1:0-13883 GCA_964624705.1 uncultured Polynucleobacter sp. | reverse complement strand
GCTGGGCCGTACTCGCTGATGGCACTATCACCTCTTCGTTCGAGCAAGGAACTGACACCAATCGCCAGAGTAAAGATAAGGGCAAGGCCGTTCAAGGCTCGCTTGGCAAACAAACTGCCGATCTAAAAGACTTCGCGCCATTCGTATGGGTTTCACCGCTGCATAAATCAGAGCGTGTGATTATCCGACTCACACCATCGCTCACTTCCGAGACACAATTCCAAAACCAACTGCAACTGCCATTAGTCTTAGACGATGCAACCGTATTTGACGGCAAAGGGAGACTGTGGGCAGGAAATCTTAGTGCTAAGGGAGAATTTATCGGTGTGATGACAGTCCATGGACTTTTTGTCCTTAGCTACCAAGAATTTCCCGGCGCCAAGAAAATCGGGAAGGTTGTCGGTCATAATATTAGATTTAAAACCGACGATGGAACTTCCGTTGTCATTAAAACATCGACACCGATTCTGCCAGGAAATCTCGGTGCGGAGCTTTACGTACTAGAAGATGCCAGTACTAAAGCTCAAAGCATCGCTTCTCAGCATATCTTTACTGCCGGTAAGGCAGAGGATACCGTCGAGAGAATTCAAGAGATGAAGAGAAAGCGCTAAAAAGGTCCATGAAACACTCCTGGCTAAGCAGGCCTAACCACCACAAACAACTTGTCCAGATTTCTCAATTCTACATTCAATTTTTTTCTCTTTATAGTGATAGTTATTAACGCAAGGCTCTAAGTAACTGAAGGACGCAGTCATATAGGATGAATCACCTCGGCTACCGGTCACAATATATCCAGGGGAGGTCTCACTCATGCATGGCGAATTTGTTCTTATGTTCTCAAGGGCTTCTTGAAGAGCTGACTGGGTACCCAGAAATAGTCGATTTAACAATGCATTTTCTAATTGATGGGCAAATTTTAAATGGGTTCGTGCAAAAATAGATCTGCCAAAATGGCGTTTGATTTTGCTAACTGACTTAAAATCCCAGAATTCCAATCTCTCCCCGTCTATCTTTTGTTTTTTGATCGCATCTATTTGATTGAGGTCACCTTCCAGGAGGTCCCCCACGTCAATTGATATGAAAATACCAGAGAAATAGGGGTTCAGATTCTGAAGTAGTGTATTCGCGTTAACTCCATTATTTAATCCAAGTACAAGCGCTTTAACCTTTTGTCGCGATATAAGCCGGTTATCAATATATGTTTCTTGGACTCCTCGCGTGCCTTCTAATACGATGCCAGTCAGGTGGTTACTACCATCCCATCGAAGATCAAATAGAGACGTAATAATCTTGATATCAGCGCTCCGCCCCGTCTCACCCCGAAATCTATATGAATTAGTTTCTATTCGTTCAAATTTATTTATTGTCCCGTCATTACCAACAATAAACTTTTCAGTTGCGGCTCCCGTGTAATCACCCAACGCAATGAAATCTCGATAATTAGAGCGGGGATCCCCTGACAATTTTCCGATTTTACTTGAAAATTCGACGTCGGCATTTATGTATTGCCCTGGATTAGGCTTAAATCCACGCAAATCATTTTCCATAAGGGTTTCGGAAGCAAAGATTGGTGGCGACAATAAAACCAGTATCGAAAAAATCATTGGGTTCTTCATGCGGGATCTCCAAAGAGAGCTGATTAAATTGACTTGCATTTTTGGCTATTAAACATGGGAGTGCCCACTAAGCCATTTACTTTTTTATACCCAAACGTTCTTATTCCTCCACCAAACACCTCGGTATTCATTGAGCCCTTCTGATCATCCTTTGGTTTAAAATCCATTCCGCTTACACCTGGTGGTTTAGGGAAATTATAAATGGTGTGGCCGTTCAAAAATTTTATTGAAGTTGTTTTTCTGCACCACTCTGCATTTTGAGTAGTGTATCCATAAGCAACCATGGCCCCTGCTCCACCTATACCTTCTTCCGTAGAACCCTGGATACAAAGAACACCTGCTTGCTGCCCCTCAACTGTAATTAATGAATAACATCCGTCGCTAACAAGGAAATTTTTATCATCGCTGTCTTTAACATCTGATGCTGCACCTGGGCGTTCTTTACAACTGGTAAGGCAAATCGTCAGGAATAAAACACCGACCTTAAACATTTTTGATAATCTAATAAAGAATTGCATTTGCATCTTAGAAATTCTCCTGAACAAATGTTAAAGTTACGAGACCCTAATGGTCATAATACTACCTATTGCTGGCCACTGAAGCAATAGCACGATTTGCAACTCGAGATGCAAATTTCGTAGAGTAAGGATAATATCATGGATTTTTGCAGGCTGCAAAAACAGCTTATTAAAGCGATTCGCGGCAATTTAACGCAGAAGCAACTTAGTTTGGCTCTCAACCTTAGAGACACGCAGGTCTATCTCTGGGAGAGCGGACGTGTTGGTTGCTATTGGGACGATTTTGTTCAACTTTGCGAGGTGCAAAATATTCCGCTAAAACAGCAATTGAGCGAATTTCTCGATGTTCCTTTGGCTACAATCAAGAGCGATTCGGTAGTGAAAGCTATCATCGGCAGCAATAAACCCGACATACTTTCCCAACAAATCGATGTCCCTAAGCACACGCTTTACCGTTGGATTAATGGGAAAAGCAAACCAAAGCTGAGCGATATTCTCCACCTTCTTTACAAATGTACGGTTGTACTTATCGAGTTAGTAGCTTCCTTGACGGACATTCAAAAGATTTCGATGCTCAAAACACAGTATGAGCAAAGAAAGAAGGAACGACAGTTTCACTACCAATATCCCTTAATTGGAGCTGTCATTCGGTGTTTAGAACTTACGGCCTATGAGAAAGCTTCGAACCACTCAAACACCTTCATCGCCGATCATGTTGGCGTCACATCGAAAGAGGTTGCCAGACTTTTAAAACGCGCTGAAGCAGCGGGAATCGTGGAACGAAATCAAGAAAAGTTTCGCATCGTTAATAAAGCGCTTTCGACGAAAGGTGACCACCGCGGACGGCAAAGTATCCTGCGCTATTGGCTGCAACGGCAAATGGAGAGCGAGTTGCTTACTAGCAACGGCACTGCAGCGAGCTATATAGTCTTAACAACTAATGAAAAGACACATAAAAAAATTGAAAACTTACTCCAGGAGCAGCGGCGTGCTCTTTTTTCATTGATCTTTCACGACGATAATCGTGCAGGGTCAGATCCGTTAGACCGAGTTGTTTTAGTTTATAATTACTGCGGTAATTTACGATATCTAACTTGATTTTGTTGACACAAAAATTTAATGCACCACTTGTCCAACCAAATCGTATTCATAAGAGTCGGTGATCTCAACCATCTGAATCACGCCAGCCTGTACCGGTCCGTCATTTAGATAAACCACGCCATCGACTTCAGGGGCCTGAATTTCCATCCGACCTTCCCAAACGAGTTCGCTGTCTTGGCTTGGTCCAGAGACCAAGACGGGGATACGTTTGCCGACAAAACGACGAAGGCGTTCACGAGACACTTCTTTTTGCGCCATCATGATAACGTCAAGACGCTGCTGTTTTACTTCTTCATCAATTTGATCAGCCATACGGCCCGCAACAGTTCCCTCTTCTTGCGAATAGGAGAAGCAGCCAAGATGATCAAATTTCATTTCACTAACAAAATCTCTGAGATCGCCAAATTCTTCTTCGGTTTCACCTGGGAAGCCAACCATCACGGAAGTACGGATAGCAACATGCGGAACTTTCGCGCGAAGCTTAGTTACGGTATCGCGGATCTGTTCTCTAGTGACAATACGGTTCATGCGCTTAAGCACCGAGTTACTGCCGTGTTGCACTGGAATATCGAGATACTTAACAATTTTTGGTTCGGCCGCGAAGAACTCTAGGAAGTCATCGGAAATATTTTCAGGGTAAACATACAAGAGACGAATCCACTCAAGCCCGTCAATTTTCACTAACATCTTAAGTAAATCCAGAAGATTCATTTCGCCAGTTTCACGGCCATAGGCAGCAAGATCTTGGGCAATCAAATTAATTTCTTTGACGCCCTGATCGACGAGATTCATGACTTCTTTGACAACGCTATGAGACGGACGACTACGTAATTTCCCGCGGATAGCTGGAATGATACAAAACGCACAATTGTGCTGACAACCTTCAGCGACTTTGACGTAAGCACTATGTTTTGCAAGCGTGTTTACGCGTGGCATATCTTCGTTATAGAGATAGTGCGTGCGCTTCGCATGAACAGTGCCGCGCTCAGGAGCGTTATCGAGCAAATCAGAAATCCTCGAAAATTCATCTGTTCCGACAAAGAAATCAACTTCCGGAAGACCCTTCGCAAGCTGGCCCTTGTAGCGTTGCGTCAAACAACCAGCTACGACAATTTTCAAATTCGGATTTTCTTTTTTGTGTTCTGCCATTGCAAGAATAGTATCAACACTCTCTTCTTTAGCGGACGCAATGAATCCACAAGTGTTAACGATGACGGCATCGGCCTTAACAGGATCATCTTCAGACACCCAACCATCCTGTAGCAGTGTTCCCACCATCACTTCGGAATCAACGCGGTTGCGCGAGCATCCCAGCGATATCAGGTGAATTTTACGAGCTGCGGGTTGCGAAGGAGTCACGAGCATAGACGGAACCTCATTATTTTGAATGAGGGCTTAGATACCATAAAATGGTTATAAATCAATAGAATCTTAAAGTATTAACAATATCATCCTAAAACCAAAATTTAGGATGTCCCTGAAATCATTGGGATCGTCCTCATTCAAGGCGTTTCCGAGGTTCCGCAGCATTTTTTGGGCCCACCCCCCTCTTGGACCTATCGGTGCGCCTGCGATGGACGGCAGCGCTGCTTAAAAAATGGCAGCCAGCGCAGGGGGAGCCGCACAGTCAGAAAAATTGAACCCCGAAATTGGAAGCAATATTATGCTGTACCTAGAGATTTTTTGACTTTGCGGAGGTACCTGCGTGCCAGCGCCGACGTTTTTTAAGCAGCGCTGCCGTCCATTGCAGGCGCACCGATAGGCCCATGAGGCGTGGCCCTGAGAGATAGCTTCGCTCAGGTTGACGAAGGCAACTGAGTCGACAACCAAGTCGTCCACAACCTTTGAAGATGACTGTAGACCGCCGTGGATCGCAAGGTCTGGAGACGATGATTACCAATCGTTGTCACAGGAATTAATCCCGAAAGGCTGGATGTCACAAAAGCTTCATCAAACCGCGGTAATTCGTCTTTATAAATAACACGCTCAGTCACACGAATCTTCGCGCTGGTTAAAAGATCGATCACTCGTCTTCTTGTCACTCCGGATAAAATCCCAGAACTCGGTGGCGGGGTCGCGATCTCAACCAAATCACCATCACGTCCAATCAAAAAAATATTTGCGGTCGTCGCCTCGGCAATCTCATGATCGCTATTGCACCAAAGGACGTCGTCAAACCCCTGGGCCTTCGCTCGCGGAACCGCAGGCAATGCATAGGGATAGAGGCCTGTCTTAATGCGCTCACCGCGTGACCAACTTGGATCGACGATGGTCTGCAATTTCACGCCGTCTTTAACCGCAGACGTATGAGTATAAGCTTCGACCTGTGTCCAACGTTGAACTGACTTGATGGGTGCATGCATACCGCCGTCACCGGCGGTCAAATAAACACGACACGCAGCATTTGTTTTTTTGTTTGGTGAGGAGATCGACTCTAAAAGACTCTCTAATTCAAAACGAATGACATCTGCTCGCAGTCCTTCATTGAGTCCTAACGATTCTGCATGAGCTTCAAGTCGCTCCATATGCCAATCAAAATCAATGATTTGCCGATCGACAGCAAGCATCGTTGTCATAACACGCCAGCCTAAACGAAAACCGCGGTCGTTAACTGCATTTTCTGCAACCAACGAACCGCGGTTCATCCAGAGTGAGGATGTCATTATTTCTTTTCGTTCGCAGCTTTACTCGTCTCAGTAGATGCTGCTTCTTGTTCCGCTTTTGCTTTTGTGACTGCTTCTTGAACTGATGCCGCATCTTCACTGCCGAGACGCTCACGTACTTCATCCATAATATTATGGCGAGTATTGTACTGGCTCGTGTTTAAGATAACTTGCTTGCCACGGCGATTTTTCAAATTGAAAATCAACGGTGCTTTAAGATTTGCAGTCATGTTCTGTGGATTTGATGGCACCGTCACAATCACGGAAATCACGAGATCTTCTTCAGTTTGAACATCTAACTCTGATAATTCACTGTCCGTTACCTCTGCAATATAAGTTGGCTTAAACAGAAGTGGATCAATTAAAACAAACGCAATTGCCCCATCTTCAAGCGACTGAAACCATTTAAATGGCGAGTCCTTGTCGTGGTCGAGCAAGACGTATTTTTTAAGTTCAGGGAAGCCAATCAAGCCTAAAGGCAAGTGAATGACGTCACTATCGGGAACTTCAATTTCTCCGAATCTTGTGGTCTTGACCTGCATCAAGGCACGACTCCTTCCCTCATCAATGCAGAAACACATAAGTGATCTGCGTATTGCACTTAAAAACGACCTTTGACTCGCCGCCTGGCGATCAAATGTATTTGATATGCTATGAATGTCCCTATAAGCCTTACTTCAAGTCTAACGTATTATGTCACAGCAAATCAAGCCCTTTGGGATGGACATGCACAAAAACGCGTCAAATCTACTCGTCGTCACCTTTTGGTTGCCGGACAACCCGCCTAACACCTGAGGCACGGGGCTCTTGTGGCTTAGCAATCATGTCAGTCGCCCGGCTCAACGCTCCTGCGTCAGATTGGGAGGCCGCTTTATTCTCTTCCAAAATCCGTTGGTACACTTCTTCACGATGGACCATCGTGTTGGCGCTGGCCTTAATTCCGAGGCGCACCTGTTTACCTTTAATTTGCATGACGACAATTTTGACATCATCACCAATTGCAATTCCTTCACCTACTTTACGAGTCAAGACTAACACCCTAATACCCTCCTTGGTATTGCCCTCCCTGGCTGGGCTAAAATCAGAACCAGGCACAACTACTCTACGAAACGTTCCTTACCCTACTGCATAAAATTCAAAAGAGATGGCTGCAGAACTTTGTTCGACGCTAACAAGGTACTCTGCAAAGCAGCCTCAGTTTTCTTGAAATCGCTCGTTGCTTTAAAAGCATCAGCGTCTTCCACTTGAGATAGGGTTGCTTTGGTAAAGTCCACATCTTTCTCTGTACGATTCTGGGTTTGGTTTACCGCGATCCACATCCCACCCACGCTCGCCAGGAAGCTCGTGGTCTTGTTCATATGAAAATCTAGTTCACCTAATGCTTTTTTAATTCCAGTCTTATCATTCTCCATAAGACTTTCATAAAACCCTTGAAGTGAGGCCACTAGATTTCCATGCCCTTCAGCGCGTTCTTCATCTGTAGTCTCGAACAAATTGCGAGCGGGAATATTGATAGGTCTATAGGAACCCGGAGCAACTTGAACGAAGATACTGCCGTCATCTCCGACGTAATTGCCATCTGGAGTAAGTGGCGGCGTACCGTTTCGGTAACCCGCAAAAACAAATCTATTTGCAAACTGAGAATTGCCCACAAGAATGACTTCATCGATAATTTCACGAACTTCTCGCGCAGTCGCCTCTCGACTACTTGCGTTATACGTGTCGTTAGCCATGGCGATAGAGAGATCTTTGGCACGCATAAGGTTATCGTTTAAGCTTGTGAGAGCGTCTTCTGCACGCTGCATAAAACCCTTAGACAAATCCATATTCTTAATATGCTGATCCATCGTGCTAATCTGATCGTGATAACGAATAGCACGAGTGACTCCGACGGGATTATCGGAAATATCACGGATGCTTTTAAGAGTTGAGATATCATCCATGCTACGCGCGTTAGCGGCCTTGGCTCGCTGGACACGGCCTTCGACTTGGTTATATCTTTGATTTTCAGAAACGCGCATGCAAGTCCTACTTCAATTCACTTGTTAATAACTATTAACGTTTTAGTCCAATAACCGTTTCCAACATGTCATCCACAGTTTTAATCACCTTAGACGACGCCGTAAAGTTCGTCTGCCACTTCATTAGATTGATCGCTTCCTCATCTAATGAAACACCCGAGACGGCCTCACGTTGTGCATTTAAATCGGCAACGACCACATCATTCGCTTCTTTTAAATGCCCAGTACGATTGATCTCGATACCCAGTCCACCAACCATTTCTGCATAAAACTCAACAAAATCTGATTTACCATTTTCGAATAGCTTCGAATCCTTAAGATTCAAAAGCTGGTTACCAACTACGTTGTCGCCAATTGCGTTGGGGGTGCTGGCAATCGAGATACTTTCAATGGATGCCGATACTTCGTCAGAGATGTCAAAATCCCGAGCAGCATGGCGAACATCTTCTATAGGTTTAAAGAAATCTCTGCCGGTAGTTTCCTGATAATCTTTAATACCGAAGCCGGTTCTGTGAACGGCGTTAAAATTCTCGGCCATCCGGTAGGCGATTTCATTATTGCGGCGAATCAAATCACCGGCGACATTATCACGCACGTCGATCGTGCCTTTTAAGCTACCACCATCCATTTTTCGGGTGATATTGCGCGCGTGGGTTCCGTTCGAATCCATCACAATAATATCAGATAGACCCTCGTTATTTGTGTTGGGTACTGCCTGCAGTTCACTTACACAGTTACGATCAACGAGTGTGATATCATCCGGACCACGTACACAGACGTTGCCAAACTCATCTTCATAATAATTTACTTCTAACCGATCTGTGACCTGTCTTAAGGTCAGATCCCGCTGATCGCGTAAATCGTTCGCAAACGCACCCGGGGTCACTTCTGTTTCCTGAATTTGTTGGTTTAATTTCGCAATACTCATCAAGCGGCTATTAATATCAGCGCACTCTTGCTTTACAATGTCGTTCAAATCTAAGCGACGTTGATTTAAATCGCGATCGACGCGCTGAATAGAAACACTAAGATTTCGACCCGCTTCCCGCACGGCAGTCCTGACCGCCATATCATCTGGGTTCGTCGAAAGATCGCCTAAGGCATTAAAGAAATTTGTAACTTCATCACTAACACCAGCGGACAGCTCGGGACTAAAAATAGGCTCAAAACCTTTTAGTGCTTCAAATCGTCCGGTTGATTCACCCTTAATCTGCTGAGCGCGGTTGATTTGCTTCTCAATGAACTGGTTATGACTGCGAGTGATATCTTTGACATATGCGCCGCTACCAACCACTACTCCATGATAAAACTGAGCGTCGCGCGCGCGCACGTTCGTACGCTGACGGCTATAGCCTTCGGTGTTTGCATTGGCGATGTTATGCGACGTCGTATCAACCCCTTGTCGGGTCGTATACAACGACTGCTCACCAATACCGAGTGTATGATATAATCCGCCCATTCGACCTTACGCCTTCACGAAAATGGTTGACGTTCCGGTTGATGGTCGAGTCTGCTGCCCTTGCGGATTGTAAGTCGCTTGCGACTGTTCACAAAGCTCAAGCAGAACTCGAGTGCTATTTTGATAATTTTGCGCAATAGCTGAAACAGCATCACGGTTTACTTCAATCATCGGCTTGATGGTGCCGACCTGAGTCTTAAATTCAGCGAATGTTGCTTTCAATCGCGAAATCTGCAGGTCAAGAACCCCAAGCCCAAGATTTGTGACTCGCCCCGAAAGGGCCTGATGAATTCCTTCCAGCATAGCAATACAATTACTTAAGTCACCGGGATAACGGGCCTGGCCTTCGCATTCCGCCTCGCCCCAGATCACAAATAATTCTTGAGATAACTGCTGTAGGGCCTCGAAGGCACTTGTGATCTCATCGCCTGCCGCCATTTTTTCGTCGACAATTTCTTCGAGACGATCTGTATAGGTATGCGTACGAATCATTGCATGTTCCTCTTCAATAAGACGAGGAAACTTCTGATAGCCTGCCATCATCGATTGCACTGCGACAATCAACTTCTGCGATAGCTCAATCAAATATGAGAAACGTGACTGCGAAAGCATGGCAACAACCTCCCTGGTACGGGCTCATGCAAAACGGCTCAAGAACACTTGATACTTAGGCATTCATATCCGACGCCAAATGTTCTTTCACTGCTTCACGAACGATTCCATCTGCAATTTTTCCGCTATCTACTTTATAGGTACCCGCATCAATCTGCGACTTCAGCGCAGCGACGCGGTCTTCACGGACGTCTGGTGTCTTCATCGCAATATCCACGGCTTTTTTCTGCTCTGCGGCACGCGTGCGCGCCTTATCACTCACAGTAACGTCAACACCTTTAGTGTCTGTACCATTTGCGCCAGGCTTCAGCCCTGAAAGCCCAGAGTCTGCAGCCTTTGAGGTCTTTGTGGTTGCACTCGAATCATTAGCACGCGCTGTGATCGGAGATGATGTTGATCCTGAAATATTCTTAAGCGCCATAATGGATTACCTCGTTGCCTTGGGTTGAGGGACGGATCCAGTCCCTATTGTGACCGTTTTCTGAGCGTCCTGCAACGTGGGCCGTGCTGACTTTTCATAGGCATGGATCGCCCGTTTACCAAGGGCAACAGTGGAAGCGTCTGATTTCACGCCCATACTTTGCAAGAGTTGTCTTTCAATCATATCTGAAAGACCCCCATTATGTTGGTTTGCCATATTTTTGGCATACTCAGAATCTAGCATACTTGTGTAAATTTCTTCAGCATTCCCGCCGTCGATCAGCCCACTCTTCTGAACACTGCTTCGCATTCCCTTAAGCATCTGTTCCATAAACATGGCTTCGAAATCGGTCGCAAGCTTCTTAACTTTGCCAATATCACGCTCAGTCTTGCCACGAAGCTCAAGCCCTTCGGCTCGCCCCATCGCAGACGCATCCATTGCATTTCCCATCGCCGCTTTGACATCCATGTCGCAGCCCTCCTTAAATTCACATAAATTGAAGCTCTGCCTGCAGAGCACCAGCAGCCTGTATTGCTTGCATCACACCTACTAGATCCGTAGGCTTCATTCCCATCGCATTCATCGATTCTATAAGCTTACCAACGGTTGAGCCACCCATATTCACAACAGATTTACCGCTCTTATCTTTTCCACTTCCGCCCTTACCGCCGCCTACAGAAATACTAAGATCACCATGCGAAATAGTAACAGGTGATATCAGCATATCGCCGCCCATAACGACCGTTCCAGTTCGTTCATTGATAATCACAACACTCTTCTGATCGACAGCTACTTTTAGCCCTTCAATCTCAGAAATAAACTCAACAAGTCGCTCGCTGAATGTTTGCGGAACCTCGACCACTACACCTGCAATATCTGACGACTTTGCATAAAATCCGCGGAGATGCCGATTAATTGCTTCGACGATCCGGTGATTGGTTGTGAAATCAGCACGGCGCAAACTTAGTGTAATTTGATTTCCGGAATCGATGACGGGATTAAATTCACGCTCAATCGTGACGCCACCTGGTACAACAGCTACTGTTTGTACCTGTGGCCCTTTTCCACTTGCTTGTCCAACAACCACTGGACCATGTACGAAACCAAATACCGAACCATCTGCGGCCTTTAAAGGAGTAGAAACAAGCACCCCGCCAGCTAGGCTTTTAGCGTCACCGAGAATCGAAACTCTTGCATCAATATGATCACCATTGCGGCTAAAAGGCTGCATTTCTGCCGTCACCATAACGACGGCAGCACTACCACCTGAGATTTCCTGACTTGTAACTTTCAAACCTAAACGCGTCACAATCTCAGCGGCAGCACGATTAGTCATAACCGACTTAGGACTATCCCCAGTTAAATTTAGGCCGACGACAAGGCCGACGCCCGTCAATTGATTGCTACGCACGCCACGAATATTGACTAAATCTTTGATCCTAGCTTCTTGAGCAAAGCATTTATCCACAGCGAAAATATTTATCGCTAAAATCAAGGTTGAAAGTAAGTATCTCATTTTTTTGCCTCGGTAGTTGCAGCTGGTTTAGCTTGAGCCACTGGTTTGGCTGGAGTTGGCTTAGCCGCAGTAGCGGGTTGTTTCGCAGTTTTATTCACAGTCGAAGCGGTTTTTGGGGCTTTAGGATCTTTACTCGCCTCTTCATCAGCAGCTTTCTGCTCCTCCGCTAATTTTGCCTCTTCTTCTTTTGCTTTAAATTTTTCCAGCTCGCTTTCTTGATCCTTAATTTTCGCTTCAAGCTCAGCTTTCTTTTCCGCAGTTTCTTTCTGTTTTTCGAACAGAACAGAGCGCTCTTTTGCCACGGTCTGACGTTCGGTACTGAAGGCCTTAATTTGGGTTGCGAGTTTATCTCGAGTATCTTTAATCTGACGGCGTTGATCTTCAAGTGCCACCGCAGATTTGCTTTTTGCTTCATCAAATCCACTCATGCGCAGCGTATACTCATCTTCCCATCTTGAGGAATGACGCTCGCTGATCTCGCCATCTTTGCTTTCTTGAAAATCAACATCAACGAGATTAGAGGTGGACAAGCTGTCTTTTTCCAGAAGATCTGCTTGCGGCACGCGCGCTTTAACAAGATAATCCCCAGCTTGATCGCCGCGTATAGAACGGCGGTGATAACTAATGATTGCGTCACCATTGTCGAGAATTTCTAAGACTTCCGCTTTAAATCCGGGAATAACTGTTGGTTTTTCCGGCTCTCCAGGGGCTGGATCCAAGTTTGGTAGAGACTTCAATAGATCTTGTTCAACTTGAGCCGTCGTTTGTGCAGCTGGCTTTGCAGTACCTCCTGCGGCAGCCGCTTTAGCAGCTTCGGCGCTTGTAACGGTCTTTATATTCAAAAAACTTCCCACCATCACAGGTGCAGTCGACGCCAACAAGTAGCTTCTTGGATCGTCCATAGACGTAAGCGACCCATTCGTATTGGATTTCTTTATCGGTTTGATCGCAATCACTTTTTGCTTTGTATACACATCTTGAGGAGGAGGGGGAACCGCGATTTCACGACCAGTAACGGCATTCACTGGCTCACCCATTTTACGCTTAGAAATAGTATGACGATCGCTAAAGCATCCAGCCAAGGCTAGAATAGCGGTAAAACAACATATTTTTTTTAAAAGAGACAACACTAAGAACCCCCAAAAAAACAAAAACTAAAATGCAACTGCTTCTACTGTTTGTTGATCAATGACACGTGCACGCATCCGCTTTTTGTTTGCCGTATTCACAACCTCAACCACCTGACCAAGTGCGCCAGCATCGATCGTTGTCGCCTTCGCGGTAATTTCAATACCACCATTTCGAACAATCATCGTAACGGGTTGGTTGCGAGCAACGGCGTTTGGCATCTCTAGAACGCGGATATTAAATGGCTCACCGGCAGGCACCATTTGCTTCAGCTTGCGACCAACAATGAGATCGTTTGATTCTACCATCTCCATCGGTCCTCGACGAAGTTGAACCCATTGTGGCTTAATATCTTTAGCATCTACAATAGTACCAGCCGACATCGCAGTAGCTGCGGTCGGCAAAGATTTTTCAAGAAGAAATTGCGCCTGGCCAAACGCGGTCTGCTGATCATCACGATCTTTCGGATTGATAAAACGAAACTGGGTCATCCTCATACCAGACATGTTTCGTGATAACCAATCGGATCCATTTAGAGGAAGACCTTCTAGATCAGGAAACTCAATCTCAGTTTGGCTTGGTCTAATGCCAGAGCCAAACGGGATCATAACTTTGACAACAGTCAAACGAACACTTCCTGCATAATCAATGTGATTATTGATCCATGCTTGTAATTTTTGACGAACATCATCTGGACGAATCTCTGCATTGGCACCCAGGACCCGGCATGGGTCGGTAGAGATGAAATCCACAAGGGTTCCAGGCCATTCCTTATCAAGAATCGCCGTAATTTGCCGATTATTGAATGTTGTTGATCGACCAGGATTC
>CAZUYQ010000131.1:7610-14119 GCA_964624705.1 uncultured Polynucleobacter sp. | reverse complement strand
CCGATTGCGATTGCAGCCACCGCAATCAAGCCATACTCCCATAGCGATACGACGGTTGCTTGCTTTACAGATGCGCCAAGAGTTTTAAGTAGTGCAAACGAGATGCGGCGTTCGCGTGCCTGGTGGCTTGCAATGGCAAATAAGACGCCGAGACCTGCAAATAAAGCTAAAACCGCGACAAAGCCGATAGCAGTTGAAATCTGGTCGACTAAGACCAGCAATCTTTTAACTGCGGCTTTAACGTCGATAACGGAGACATTGGGCCAAGTCGCGACCAAATCTCTTTGTATCACTTCACGGTCTCTATCTTGAACACCAGTCGCGGATGCTACCCAAGTTTTAGGAGCATCATCAAGTACACCTGGTTGTATCAAAATAAAGAAATATGGCTGAAAGCTAGTCCAACGCACGCGGCGAATCGATGTGAGTTTTGCCTCGATGGTGACGCCACTAATATCAAAAGATAAAACGTCCCCAAGTTTCAGGCCAAGACGTCTTGCAAACTCCTGCTCCACACTTAGGGAGGGCGTACCACTTCCGTCCCAAGTCGAACCCACGAAGGTTCCATCCGTTAATGTCTCCGAAGCACTGATTTGACTACGGAATGAAAGATTCTGCATCCGTGTTTGAAGGTTCTCACGTTCGTTTTGTTCGCGTTCACCTTCGATTGTGAGTTGTCTTTTCTCGATCGCTAGACCATTGATGGCGTCGAGTCGTGCCCGCACAATGCCGGCAGGTTCGGATAAATTCACCGAACGACTAGTAAAAAAATTCTTCAGACCTTCAATTTGATCATCCTGGATATCGAACATAAAAAATTGAGGAATCGACGTATCTGGTCGTTCGATTTCTTTAGCCACTGAGGAGCGAATCTGCGGAATCACGTTCAGTAGAGTGGCTCCGAGTGCGAGAGCTAAAAAAGAGCTCATCGTGGCGAGCGGAGACCTGGCCATTTGAGTGAGCGCTAATTTAATCCGCCATGGAAATCGCAAGGTTGGTAGAACAAACGTGAGGACTTTGAGCTTGAGATAGCCAAAGCTCGCGAGTATCAATGCAGATCCTAGGAATGCCCCCGCAAAAATACTACCGTTCTTTACGGAATGAGATTCCGCAACAGCGGCAATCCACCAGACGATAAGAGCTGGAATATAGAAGAAAGCCTGGCGAGATTTAAACGAAATCGTTGGCACGCTCGCTTCTTGAAATAAAAATGCTGGCCTGAGCGAGAGAAGTCTACCGACTAATGGTAATGCCATAAGAAGTCCACCCGCGACGGCCATTGTGGTACCGATAGCTACGGATTCTGGAGAAATTGGTGCAATAGCAATTTTGCCGGTGATCGGAATCATGAGGGTAGCAAGGTTTGGAAGTAATATTCTGGAAGCCAGCGTGGCAATGACAGAGCCTATTAGTCCCTGTTGGGCAGCGTGCATAACGAAGACGACCGCTGGTAAGATGGGAGGAGCCCCTAATGAGATAAGGATCCCAAAGTCTTTGATCGTCGTGGACAAGTGACCGCGCAGAAGATACGCAGTGCCTACCGTCGCCAGAAACAACGCTGCCAGAGCAACAAGTCCCAAATAGTCATTTAAATAACTTTGGAGTCTGCCCATTTCTTCGGTAGCATTTTTATGGCTACGAATACGGAGATCGCTATCGCGCATATGTTTACGTAATTCTGTCTCTAAATTGTCGGAATCCATGTTGTCTGGGATTTTATAACGATACATATACTGCAGACGGCTTCCAAGTTGCAGTAGGCCTGTTTTCTCGGCGGTTTCGATCGACGCATAGATTCGCGGAGCGAGAACAAATCCTAAGCCAGATGTCGTGGGATCATCAACGACTAGATCTTTTACTTCGTACTCAACATTACCAATCTTCAGTATTTCACCTATATGAATGCCTAGCTGAGTCTGGAGTTCGGGATAAATCCAAATATGGTTTGTGCCCCTAAGCTCCTTGGCAACACCTGGATCGGCAATGCGATTGTTTGAAAGTTGGAGATTTCCGTACATCGGGAACTGTTCGTCCACAAATCGAACTTCCACAAGACGCGACGCTGTTACGGTCGTTGCCATGGTAGTCAGTGAAAGCTCTTTTGATTCGATAGCCTCAGCCGGAATGTCTTTATGGAGTGTCTTAATCACTTCCTCTGTTGGGCGGACGCGAGCCGATGCAATAAGATCGGCTGCTGCAATGGATTTGGTGCGAGATCGGACTTCAGCAAGAAAGCTATCATTAAAGCCAACGACCACTAAAAAACCTAGAACACCGAGGGCAATATTTGCGACTGCTGTGATGCTAAATCCTAAATGAGACCGTAGACCTTTAATAGCTAAACGAAATGCGAGCGGGAATAGATATGTATTTGGCTTGTTATTAGGCATTTCTTAGAGTTCCTGCTGTCATCACTAGTTGGCGATTGCAGCGTTTTGCTAAGTCCATATTATGTGTGACAAGTAACATCGTCATGCTGTGAGCCTTCGCGACAGAAAATAATAATTCGGTAATCTGAGCGCCAGTTTCTGGATCTAGATTGCCACTTGGTTCGTCCGCAAGAAGAAGCGAGGGTTTTGTCACTAAAGCTCTAGCGATCGCAACTCTCTGGCACTCTCCGCCTGAGAGTTCCTTAGGTAAATGATCTAGACGGTGACTAAGTTGAACGTCGCGAAGGGCTGTAGTTGCTTTTTCGATTGCTTGGCGATCACCAGCGATTTCAAGCGGTAGGGCGACATTCTCCAAAGCAGTCAAAGAAGGCATGAGGTGAAATTGTTGAAAGACAATGCCAAGGTGTTTCCCGCGGAACCTGGCCAGGTCCGATTCAGTTAACTTTGTCATATCTTGATTCATCACTTTGATTTGTCCGGACGTTGGCCGATCAAGGCCAGCAAGCAAGGACAATAAAGTTGATTTCCCACTACCAGAGGGGCCGACAATGGCGACGGATTCACCAAGCGAAACATGAATCTCAAGATCCTTTAAGACAGTAATATCTGCACGTCCTGGGACTGGCCAGCTCTTAGTAAGACCTTGCACATCTAAAATACGATCAGTCATGATATCTACTTTCTTAGCAGGAAAAGATGTCTATATTTTATTTTTTTGCAGCTTTAAAAATACCAAAATCAGTCAGTCTATCGACCATCATTGCGGCAATAATCTTATGACCTAAGGCATTGGGATGAATGCCATCCGGCTGATTTAGTTTTGAATCCGCAGCGACACCCTCGAGTAAGAATGGCACTAATTTGAGATCTTTTTCTTTCGCGATACTTGGGAATACATCCTCAAATTTTTTGATATAGTCGCCACCTAGGTTCGGCGGAGCTTTCATGCCAGCGATGATCACCTGAATATTGGCAGCTTGAGCAATGTTAATTGTTTCCACTAAATTTTTGCGAGCTGTTGCGACATCTAAACCACGAAGAGCATCATTTGCGCCGAGGGCAAGGATCATAAAGTCGATAGGGTTCTTTTTGATGTTTTTTACATGCCACTTCATGCGACCAGGACCACTTGCTGTTGTTGCACCGCTAATACCAGCATTGATGACTTTGATATCGGGGTATTTCTTTTTAAGAGTGGACTCCATGAGCACTGGCCATGCTTCGTCAGGCTTAACACCGTAACCCTCGGTTAACGAGTCGCCTAAGCAAAGAATTGTGATTGCAAATGCTTGATGGGAAACAAAAAGGATGGAAACAGATAAAACTAAGTTTTTTATAAGTGATCGCATGTCATTCTCCTCTTGCCTCAAAGAATTCGCCCTATTGTTTCACTCTGCCGTCAAATCAGCAAATGAATGTTGTTGTGAGTTGTATATTCCGGAGAAATCTAAGAAAATATCTCACAAGCAATAACAAGGAGGTTTTTTTATGAAGTGGTTGGTGTTTAGTCTCTTACAACTGAATGCAGCT
Source organism: uncultured Polynucleobacter sp. (assembly GCA_964624705.1). Lineage (GTDB taxonomy): Bacteria > Bdellovibrionota_B > Oligoflexia > Oligoflexales > RGVZ01 > CAMDKS01. The sequence goes on along the minus strand of CAZUYQ010000131.1, from coordinate 10,199 downwards.
TTGGCCTATGCCTCGTCCATTCCCACTAATCTCGAATTCGCCGTGCAGAATAGTACGACGCCTGGTGCAATGTTTCGGATGGCAGATCATCCAAATGGTGTGTTTGTTTTTGAAGCGTTTACAGTCGCTTGTGGTTCTTGTGGTGAGAACACACCGGCGGTCAATCGTCTTGCGGCGGAATATAAAAATAACCCACGGGTCCACGTTATTGACCTGGGGCAGGAATCTGTTGAGGCCTATTACCGAGAATGGGTTCGCCGCTTTAAGCCAAACCATTTGGTGGTCAGTGACGTGGAATCAAGGGTTTATAACGCTCTTCGAACGATTAATCAGACTCCTCAAGTTTTTGTGGTAAGTTGTACTGGCTTGATGATGGGAAATTTTGTAGGTACGTGGTCCAGTAGCGATGCGTCCGGTCAGACAGGAAATGACATGGTGCGAGAACTCGTCGAGAAAGCTCTTAAGACCACCTGCACCGATTCAGAATAATGTAAGGAATGTTTTGTTGCCAGATGCAGATTTACAAAAGATAAATCCTACAAAAAAAATCGCGTCGATTTTTCGAACTCGTTATTTAGAAATCGGCTCCTGTCTTCTTCTGGCCATTTTATTTCACGTGTTTAGTTTTTATTTGATTCCTAAAATCAACTTTAGTCGCCGCGAAGCTGTAGTCACTAAGATTCAAATTGTTCAGGTCCCAGTAACTGTGCCAGTGCCAGTTGCCCCATCGGTGAAACCAAGAATAGCTGGTCCCCGAGGGGCCACTCAGTCGCAGCCGAACCAAGTGGTTTCTATACCGCAGTTTCATTTTGGTAAGTCAGGTTACAATAAATTATTGCCGAACGATGAGGCCGCATTGAAGGGCGGCGGCGAAGAGATAAATGCTCGTGCACCATTAGGTGCGAAGTTATCACCAGAGTTTCAGAGTCATGCTGCCATTATCGCATCTGAGATTGATATCCCTTTATTCTGGCGGCAAACGGCTAAGGCAAGCAAGGCGTCTGCTGATTTGGTTCTTCATGATGACGGCACTATCTGGTGTCGGCTTTTGGTGGGTGCGCCAATTCTTCGGGCAGTTCTTTGGAAGTATTTATCTCGGCCCTCCGTTCAGGCTGAGCTTGCGAATGTGTTTCGCCTGAGTGGAAAAAAGGACTACCGCATTGTATTAAAATTTTTCCCTGAGCCAGGTCCTGAACGAACGATTAATTTTGCTGATGATGCGACGGCTTATCAATTGGGTGTTGAGATTATAAAGACTCTGCCGACACCGACGCGTAGTTTTGGTGGAATAGGTATCGAGAACGAAGACAGTCGCAAGGCGAAGCTGAGAGACCGGCTTGCGCTAAGCAAGTTATATGAGTCTCCAGCTTTTAATAGTCAGATCAGAGATGCGAAGTTATAGCGTTCTTAACCGATCGTAGCCCATTTCACTATTGGGACGAGGTCGGGGTTTAAAATATAAATAAAAACAGATGGTTAAGGATCTTCGTGCTTATATGGGTGTCTGATTCAATAACAATTGTTAAAATTAATAATTTATTATACTATTATTATAATAATAATGACGTATAATGGTAATTTCATGAAAATAATGTGCTTTCTTATTCTTTTCCTTTTCTACGCTTCCGTTGGTCAGGCAAATCCTCTCGAAAGCGATCAGCAAGCATTGGGTCCGAATTTACCGCCTTTAGGACGGTCCTTATTCGACCAAATCATCGCAAAATGGCAGGCAGAAGGTAAATATGATGAGAAGCTTCCCTACCCATTTGAAGAGCTTATTGCCGCGATTGCCAAAGAAGATAACACCTCGATGCCTACAGGCGTGCTTATTCCGCGAGGTCGTTCTTTGCAGAAAGATGCCGCGCGACCGAATTATTTTTCTTTCCCGCGAGTAGTGGTTGCGTTCGGTGCTAAGGATCAGGGTATTCGTGAAATACCAGCTTTAAAATTACAGAACCGATTATTTATTGGTTATGTCGAATCTGCAGAGCGCCTCGAAGTGATTAGCTACAATGACGAAATGGGGCGTTTTGAATTTCAAGTCGTAACGAATTACGGCGGTACTAAACTTAAACCAACACCTGCAAAAGTTTATCAAGCAGAGCGTAGTGTTTGTATGACTTGTCATAAAGGTCAGATGCCAATCTTTCCGAAAGACCCCTGGAGCGAAACCAACGGTAACAGTGCGGTGAGCGCAAATATTTCTGCAGCGATGGGTGGCAAATCGGTATATCAAGGCGTCGCTATCTACGATGACGCATTAATTAATGCACGGATCGTCGACGATGCAGTGTCGCAAGCAAGTATTCTTTCTTACCGAAAGTACTTCTGGCAAGATGGTTGCGGAAATGAAAAATCATTGGCCGCCACCGAATGCCGCGCAGCATTTCTGCGTTTTGGTCTTTTGAAATCCGCTCAGTCTAATACCGATTACGCTGAGAAAAAATTAGATCTTGAGAAAATCAGTGTTATTGAACAACGACTCAGTGCGCCGAAGTTTGGCAGTTATTCGGTCTTTTCTAGTGGTTTTGATGCGCTGCCGATTCCCTTCTTTGTTGGGTTTGAGGTTGGCGAACAAACCGAACAACA
>CAZUYQ010000131.1:454-7454 GCA_964624705.1 uncultured Polynucleobacter sp. | reverse complement strand
AAAATTGCCCAAGCTAAGCAGGTAGTGTCTGGATTCTTGGTGCCGTATGGCGGAGACCTGGATGTGAGTTCGCGTAAACCAGTCTATTCTGGGCTTTATTTTGATCTAGATGATGTCGTAACGTCGTTTAGAGATAATGCAATGCGGAATATATATTATGCTGTTGGAAACAATGAACGCCGTATTGCCGATTCTATAACATCGCTTTTAGCTAAATATAAACGTGGCGAGACGTCCATCTTTGATCCAAAGCCATTTGTACGTAGTGTTGTGCTTGATGAGCTGCTGCGTGAGGCTGGAATAAAAGATAGCAAATTTTGCTGTGAAAATAAAAAATTAGAATTTCCCTTTGAACCCGAGTTGGAACCTACCGCTTCAATAGCCTCACCCGTTGATAGTAAGCATGAGATTATCGGTCTATTAAAGGAATTCTGTGGGGGCTGTCATATCAATAAAGAAGGTATCCCAGCATTCCTAGTGGGAACCGATGATGAAATTTTGCTGCGATTTAAGGCTGACAATGATTTAGTCGATCAAATGATGGAACGTTTAGAAACAGGCTCGATGCCGCCCAAGGGTACTATCGAACGCAGCAAGCTATCAGAGCCAAAAAATGTCGAGAAGAGGAATGCGTTAAAACTTCTTCCTAAATTTATCGAAGAACATTAAAATATTTTTCTTCCGGCACTCAGGAAGACGGGTTTCGGCTCAGGATGACAGGTTTTTAAGGAGCAAGTATGTCACCAAATCTAGCAATGAGTTCTGGCAACGAACGTCTTGAGTATGTCCATAAACAGATGGCCGGAAAAAACTGGGAGAATTTAAAAATTCTCGATGTAGGCTGTGGGCGTGGATTTGTTTGTGAGCACTTCGCTAGTTTAAAAGCGACAGTGACAGGTATTGATATTGTTCCCCTCACTGAAAAACCAAAAAATTGGCAGTTTGCTACCGCAGATCTCGATCAGGAAAATTGGCCAGAAGCGTTTGGACCTAGTCCCGCATTTGATTTGATTTTGGCATTTGATGTTCTAGAGCATATATCAAGCCCTTGGAGGCTTCTGCATTCATTCAGAAAAATAATGAGCATAGAAGCTAAGCTTTTGCTATCTACACCTAATATATCAAGTTGGGAACGACATCGAAGTCCGACTTCGTGGTCTGGTGCTTCCGATCCACAGCACAAGCATCTTTTTAACGCGTATAGCTTGAGTTTTTTATTAGAGCGCGCAGGTTTTGAAGTTATAAATAAAGAAGCCCCCATTCGTAAATTGGGGGCTCTCAACAAATTTATTCCGTTATTAGGCGGTCAGCTGCAATTTGCAGCGAAGCCAAAGCTCGTTTAAATACAGAAACAACCAACCGTATTGTCTGTTTTATCGTTATCGCGTTTTTGGCCCGTCGCATAGCAGTTGCCTGCATAGCTGCTTGTATCTGTCGTATTATTTGGCTTACAGTTTGGCCAGCATCCAAATGAAAATGTAACCCAAGGTACAGCCGATGCCACAACATTTTCTCCGGAAACACAGCGTGCACCCTCAGGCGAACGACCATTTGTTTTGCCCTTATCGACGCAAACTTTACTGCAGTTGACACTACTGGTTGGTACCCAGAAGCCAATATCAAGAGTTAGTTTCATTCTCGAACTTGCAGAGAATCCAAGCGCATCAGTTGCGGTTAACTCAAAGACATAAGCACCGGGATAATTTGCTGTGATGAGGGGATGAAGAGTCCCGATGTCGGAGAACGTCACAGATGCATTCACAGGTTTGCTGATGATATGCCAGTTCAACGTTACCGGAGAGATATCTGTGACCGATGAATCTTGAATGGTAAAGCTGCCTCGCGCCGTGCGATCTGCGCCAGCATAGACCACGGGCGCGGTTTTATCCCAGACCACAGTGAGTGTTCCTGAGGCTTGATTGCCAGCGGAATCTTTAACGGTTACACCTATAACGTAGGTTCCATCTTGATTCATTGAGATGGTGGGGCTCAGTTGATTGCTTGCAGTAAATGTCACTGTTCCAGGCCCACTGATTTTCTGCCAAGCGTAAGTTAAATTGGGATCGTTATCGGTAGCCTTCACTTGCGTGAGTTGAACCGGTTGAGAGATGCGTAAATTTGGCCCCATGGTTAAGACTGGGTTGGATTGATCTGCAATAAACCAAGTAAAGACTAAGATGCCTGTGCCCGTGTTGCCTTGGCTATCTTTTGCAGTGAGTGTTGCGACATATGTTCCTGGTGTTGATGCGGAGATGGTGGGATGAATCACAGCATTATTGCTAAAGTTGAGTTGTCCTGGGCCGGTGACTTGACTCCAACTATACGCGAGCTGAGTATCTTGATCGGTCACCGTAACTCCGAGCGGTTGGACCGGAAAAGAGGTTCGGATCGTCTCACCCATAGCAACGACCGGTGAATCTCGATCAGGTACAACCCATGACACAACCATATCTTTAAAGCTAGAATTTCCGGCGTTATCTGTTGCAGTAAGACGAGCAACATAGGTGCCGGCTGCTGTTGCAGAAATAAACGGCATCGGTATCGACATATTGCTGAAGAGGAGTGTTCCAGGACCTGAAACCTGCGACCATCTAAGCGTCATCGGGCTTGCATCGGTGACAGTAACTGGATTCGGAGCCGTTGGCTGCGAGATGGTCATTGCTGAAGGCATCGTAATTACTGGCGGTGTAAGATCGCCGCTGGTCCAGCTAATTCTAAGGAATGCCTCGCCACGATTTCCAGATGAATCAGTCGCAGTGATACGTGCGATATAATCACCGACTTGGCTCGCAGAGATAAGCGGCAATAAAATATTTGGTGTATTGAACGTAAGCGTTCCTGGTCCGGAAATTTGATCCCATTTAATAGTGATCTGATTATCGTTGTCGGTAATGTTTGTGCCTGTTGGTGTTGTCGGTGTGTAAATTGTGAGAGGATTTCCTAAAGTGATGACAGGAGCAGTAGTATCTGGATTGGTCCAGTTGACGATAAGCGTTTTGCTGGTTCTATTCCCAGCGGAATCCGTCACATTTAACTGAGCTGTGTAGGCACCGTTTGTATTGGCGCTGATAAAGGGGCTCAAAATATCCGTATTGCTAAAGTTCAATGTCCCAGGCCCTGCAAGTTGCTCCCAGGAGTAAGTTAGTCGCCAACTAGCATCGCTCGCAGTCGCGTTGGGTTGAGTTGGACGACTGATATTAAGCGGAGAGTTTAAAGTCACGTTCGGAGCCTGAGAATCCCAGACTACAATTAGACTTCGCGACGCGGATCTTTTCTGTGCATCGGTCGCAGTGATCGTGGCGATATAGACACCGTCTTGAGGTGCAGAGATCGTTGGAATCATATCAGTTGAATTTGTAAATATTAGATTTGCTGGTCCCGAGGTTGTTGTCCACGCATAAGTAATAGGATCGCTGCTGGAAGTAACGTTGACACCAGGCGGTTTCGCGGGAACTTTCGTAACAAGACTTGGTCCAATTGTGATCACAGGGCCAGAGCCTGTCGGCACTGTATAGCGTTCTAAATTCATGTAACCAGAACTTGAATGACCGAGTGAGTCTTTAGCATTTAACTCTAAAACGAAGACACCGTCTTTCGTCGGCGTTGCCGTGGGTTCAAGCTGACTTGAATTATCAAACGTCAGACCAGTTGTGGGTAGTATAAGCCGCCAGGTAAGTGTGACATTTGGATCCGCATCAGTCACAGTTGCACCGGCAATACGCACAGGACCTGTGACGCTGAGGTCTGCAGGCATCACGATGACTGGTGGGCTTGTATCCCAAATAATCGTAAACTCTTTTGTCGCTGTTGCTCCCGAGCTATCAGAAACCGTTAAGAGTGCGACATAGGTGCCGTCCACTGTTGCCGATATGATTGGTTTTAGCACGTTCGATGGTGCGAAAATAAGCGCTGCTGGTCCCGATTTCGTGGTCCATGCATAGGTTAGATTCGCATCACTCGACTGCACGGTTATTTCTGGACCAGGTGTTGGTTCTTTAATGAGGATCTGTGTCACTGTTGTTGTGATCACTGGTCCACCGTTCGAAGATGGTGTCGACGACGGAGTGGGAGTTGGATCGACTGGGTTTTCGGCGCTTACTTGTTTGGTTGAACCATTTGCGGAATCGCCCTCATTTGTGTCGCCACCTTCAGCCCCACCACCACGGAAGGTTTACACGCAGTGAGCAAAATCAAAAAAAGTGGAATGCTAAGCCGAACTGCCATAAGATACTCCCTAAGCAAATCATTTCATTGTATAAATGATACCAGATCTTTCATTTAGAGGTGCGTTATGGGGATGTCATTTGGCAGCAAACAGGTAGTTGGTTGCTATGACAAACAGAGTTTTAGGCTTAAAAAACTTGGTTTGCCGCTTATTATGGTTAGTGTTGTTATTGGTCCTCAAGCAAATGCTAACGTAGTTGGTAGTGATTTCCAAAACTTCAATCCCACTACAAACGGTATCGATTTCGTTACGGTGCAATCTGGTCAAACACTTCGTCCTGGAATATTCAATTTGGGTCTATTCGCAAACTATGCCGTGAATGCCATACCCGAATTTGAAAATGGTGTGCCTCATAACTATCCAAAGGGTACCGCCCGCAACACGGGGACCTACTCAGATTTCAATTTGGGCGTGGGTTTAACGTCATTCGTTGATGTTGGATTGAGTTTTCCGGCGATTTTACAGCAATCGGTCAAAGGTAAGAACGCTAGGCTTCAATATGAATCGACTGGTATCAACGAATTTCGCCTCAATTCCAAAATTAAATTAATTGGTAATACTAAAGATGCATTGGCAGCGATCGCAACTATCAATATGAACCGGGTTGAAAATAATCCCTATGCGGGTGAGCCCACGGGACCGATTTACAATATCGAATTGGCGGGACATACCTCAATTGGGAACGCAAAACTGGGTCTCAATGCTGGCTACCGTAAAAAAAATCCTGGCAAAAAAATTGATGGCTCGGTTGCTGATCCATACCAAGATCAGTTCATTGGCTCTGCAGCAACAAGTTATCTTTTCAAATCAATCGATACCAAATTAATTTTTGAATTATTTGGTAGCGAACCAGTTAATAGTAAGGCGACAGCTTCTGAAGTATTGCAACGTTCTGGCGAAGCGTTAGTTGGTATTAAGCACGATTTTACCTCTCAACTTGCATTTCATGCTGGTGCAACTATCGGTATTATTGAGTCACCAGCAACACCGGACTGGCGCGTCTATGCTGGCATTAACTGGAATGCTGGGCCACTTTGGGGCGCGAAGATTGCTCGAAATCCTTCGCCGCCACGTAAGGCGGTCGCAAAAGTTGCGAAACCCGTCGCCCCTAGTACTGAGATCATTCCAGCGACCCCAGCTCCTGAAGTCGAGGCGAGAGAGACATATGTTTTAGATAATATTCTCTTCGCCACCGATTCATCCACACAAGTGATTCAAGGTGCTGTCAATGAATTAAAAGAATTAGTCGATCATTTACATCAAATTCCAGCATGGTCGCATCTTGTCGTCGAAGGTCATACGGATTCTGTTGGTGATGATGAATACAATCTTGATCTTAGTCGCAGACGTGCAGAATCGATTAAATTATATTTAGTAAAACATTTTGCAATCCCGCCTGAAAAGATTGCCTCGCAAGGCTTCGGCGAATCAAGGCCAATTGCAGACAATAATAACTATCAAGGTCGTCAGCAAAACCGTCGTGTTGAAATTAAGATTTTCGACTGAGTAAAGGGAGAGAAGTATGAGCATTCAAGATCAACTGCAGCAATTGAAAACTCGTCTAAGTCGAGTTATGGATCTCAATAATACCTCAAGTATTCTGTCATGGGATCAATCGACGATGATGCCGCCAGAAGGGGCGGCGCAGCGTGCACGCCAGCTCTCGACACTTGGCAGCATGATTCAAGAGATTTATGTTGCGCCCGATACTGGTAAACTGATCGATGGATTGACGGCGTGGTCACAGACGGAGCTTGGCAAGGGGTCAAGCTATGACGCTGCTCTAGTGCGTGAAGCAGCTCGTCAGCGCGAGATCATGGTTGCCGTTCCGACAGAAGTCTATAGTGAGATGCTCGAGCTTTATTCCGAGATGTACAACATCTGGGCGGTAGCGAAACCAAAAAATGATTTTGCGAGTTTAGTGCCCTATTTAAAGAAATCAGTAAAACTAAGTCGTAAATATGCGAGCTATTTTCCGAAGTGTGAGCATCCGATGGACGCTTTCATACAAAACTCTGATTATGGTTTTACTTATAACGAAATCAAAAAAACCTTCAGCGAGTTACGTGCTGAGCTTGTGCCTCTAGTAAAAAAGGTGCATCAAGGTCCAGTCATTGATGACAAATGTTTGATTGGAGTCTTCCCGCCAGATCAACAACTAGCCTTTAGTCGCAATGTCGCTAAAGTTCTTGGTTACGATTTTAATCGCGGGCGTATCGATATGTCTCCGCATCCATTTATGACTCGCTTTGCCGCAGGCGATATTCGTGTCACGACTCGGACGAGGGTCGAAGATTTTACCGATTGTTTTTTTAGTGTGGTCCATGAAGTCGGTCACGCATTGTATGAAATGGGAATTGACCTGGCGTTGGATGGGAATATTTTAGGTGGTGGTGTTTCGTCCGCGGTCCATGAAAGCCAGTCGAGGCTTTGGGAAAACTGTGTTGCCCGTGGCTTGCCATTTTGGGAACATTTTTATCCAGAACTACAGAAGACGTTCCCCCATTTTAAAGCAGTTTCACTAGGGGATTTTCATCGGGCAATCAATAAATCAATGCCGTCATTGATCCGTGTTGATGCAGATGAATTAACCTATAACTTGCACGTGATGATTCGCTTTGATCTTGAGGCGCAAATGCTTGAAGGAACACTTGAAGCTGAAGATTTGCCTGAGGCATGGAATGCACGCTATACGTCCGATCTCGGCGTGACACCTCAGAGTTTCAAAGAAGGCTGCATGCAAGACGTCCACTGGTTCGGGGGTTCCATTGGCGG
>CAZUYQ010000131.1:0-349 GCA_964624705.1 uncultured Polynucleobacter sp. | reverse complement strand
AATATTCTTTCGGCCCAGTTTATGGCCGCGGCCCGTAAAAAGCATCCTGGGCTCGATGACGAGTTTCGGCGTGGCGAGTTTTCAACTCTGAAACAATGGCTCAATCAAAATGTCCATAAACCCGGGAAATCTATGGATTCAAAACCACTTATCAAAATGGCGACGGGAATGGACCTCACGATTGCCCCGTATATGAGTTACTTAAAGAAAAAATATGTGGAGCTTTGATTTAGCTTTTTAGTGTTCCGATGGAAACTAGTGGGTTGCCTTGAATTGCCTGCTAGACAAGGGGTTCGCGAGATATTAGATTGGCTAATAATTCATTTTAGCTGATTTAAAGGGGCTCACA
>CAZUYQ010000130.1:4992-14156 GCA_964624705.1 uncultured Polynucleobacter sp. | reverse complement strand
TGAGAAGAGATTTAGCGATTCATGTGTGACTGCGAGGGCGACGAAGGCTCCGCAGATCGCGAGTGGCATTGCCATCATGATGGTAATGGGCGTCACAAACGATTCGTAAAGACTTGCGAGGACGAGAAGAATCAGGATAATCCCGGATCCCATAGCGATAGCAATACTTGTACCCAGTTCTTGAAAGCTTTCACCTTGACCGACGAACTTGTAATTGTAGCCGACTGGCATTTTGATTTCAGTCTGAAAGAGCTTCGTTGCATCTGCCATCGCGTCGCCTAAGCCCGCACCAGGCCTGATATCTGCAGTGACTTGAACATACTTCATCCGGTCTTGACGCGTGATCTTTGCAGGACCAGTTGTGTCAATAGGTCGAGCAACCGCATCGAGGCGAATAAGCGAATTATTGATATTGGGAACATAAGTTTCGCCAAAGCCTTTTTTAAGGTCTCTTTGGTCTTCCTGCAGCCGAACGCGAATATCATACTCTAAGCCGTTCTCGCGATATTTCGCGGGAGTTAAGCCGGCGATTCCTGCTCTCACCTCGTTACCAATGGCTGCTGCGGAGATACCAAACTGTTCTAATTTATCGATTTTAGGATAAATCTGAAACTCGGGTTTACCTGGCCTAAAGTTAACGTCAACGTCGAGAAGAGCATTATTTGCTTTGAGTTTCTCTTTGACCTCTAAACCTATTTTCTCGAGTTCTTTTTGATCTGTTCCTAAGATGTTGACTGTGAAAGCACGTTGATTTCCTACAGATCCAAAGTCACCAACAATGGGGTTAGCGGAAGCAAACTCTTTTAGTTGGCCGCGAAGCTTTTCCTTTACCTGTGAGGTATTGCTAGTGCGTTGTTTGCTATCAACCAATTTAATATAAAAATTAGCTTGGTTTGGATCACCCGTAGCGCTTCCAACGGTGAGAGAGCTAAGCGCAACCTCAGGATTCTTCCGGATGGTTTCGTCGACTTTTTTAGCGACAGCATTCATGCCATCAAGGTTAGTCCCTGGCGGTAAATCTAAGCCGACGCTGAATTCTCCTGAATCCTGCGGTGGAATAAATGTTTTTGGAATGATTTTGCCGAGTGATAGGCAGGCTACAAATATAACTGCACTCAGTAACAACGTAATAAATGGACGGCGCGTGACCACGTGTAAAAGTTTTTCATAGACGAATTCAAGCCAGTCTTGGAACTTCGCAAAAGCATTCAGTGGAATTCCTAAGGTGTATCGCATAAGAGCAGACTGTTTGCTATGAGATTTACCGGCAAAGTAAGCAGATAACATCGGAGCAATGGTTAGGGCGTCGAACAAACTGATAAGCATCGCGAAGACAACCGTAAAGCCGAATTGCTTGAAGAACTGACCGACTACGCCACTTAAGAACGCGAGTGGACCAAAAACGGCGACTACGGTAAGGGTTGTTGCTATAACAGCCATGCTAACTTCGGAGGTTCCATCGAGAGCGGCGCGAATTGGGTTTTTGCCCATTTCGATATGTCTAAAGATGTTTTCTCGAACAACGATGGCATCGTCGACAAGAAGTCCGACGGAAAGAGTGAGGGCGAGCAGAGTCATAATGTTAATGGTGTAACCCGCGACCCACATCAAAATAAAGGCACCAAGCAAGGAATTTGGTAGCGCGAGACCAGTGATTATTGTTGATCGGAAGTTACCGAGGAATAGGAACACGACAATTACTGTTAAGGCAATACCGATGATAATGGACTCTTGGACGTCTTCGACGTTCACGCGGATGATTTTGGATCCATCACGAATCACCGAAAGCTCCGGATGCCCATCCATCACGCTTACTTCTTTATTGATTTGAAGAATTTTCTTTTTCAAATCATCGGTCACTTTAACTGTATTAGATCCGGATTGTTTAAATGCATTGATAGTAAGAGTCGGTACACCGTTCACGAATGTTCTTACGACTTCATCTTCGAGGGTGTCTTCTACTTTGCCGACGTCGCCGATACGGACCGGGACTTCATTGGAGAAGAAGTTTACGACAAACTGTTTAATGTCTGAAATCGATTTGAACTCTCCCAAAGTTCTGAAAGAAGTGTCTTGCAGCCCAATGGATTTTTTTCCGCCAGGAATGTTCTGGCCAGTGCCATTTAAGCGATTTGCAATCTGAGTTGCAGAGAGTTCGTGGTTTTTTAACTTCGTACGATCAAGAGAGACATGAATCTCGCGTTTACGACCACCAAGAATATCAACTTTTCCAATGGAAGGAACCTGTTCTAGCATCGGCTTTAGGCGATCTTCTGCCAAATCATACATTTTTGCAGGAGGTAGATCTGCTTTAAGTGCAATAGTCAAAATAGGTTGATCGGCGGGATCTAACCTTAGAACGGTTGATTCTTTAACGTCAGTGGGAAGCTTAGCATGTGCTGTTCCGACGCGGTCGCGAACTTGCTGTTCAGCGTATTTTACATCCACTTCTAAATTAAATTCGGCAATAACGACGCTAAAACCCTCACGGTTTTCGGAGCTCAGACGCTTAATACCAGAAATGGTACTCAACTCATCTTCAATAGGTTTTGTTACCAAAGACTCGATTTCAGACGGCCCAGCACCTGGATAGGGAGTGCTCACGGTAATAGTAGGAATAGTAATGTCTGGAAACTGATCGAGTCCAAGTTTAAACATAGCCAATAGTCCAGTCCCTAACGAGAGCAGAATAATGGATGTAATAAAGATTGGTCGACGAATTGAAATCTCAGCGAAGCTCATAGTTACCCTCTTCATATAATTTCATTTGCGAATAGACTGTGAAAAAATCGGCTAATGCCTGAATACGGGCAATTTGCGCGGACTCAAAATCGCTTTCAAATAACAAGACTTGCTGGGTTGTCGTCCGGCCTGCGGTTCTACGTTCGCGTTCGTGATCGAATTTATCTTTTTGCTTTTTCTCGAGATCCGCATATAGGTGGATGCGATCCTGTGCCTGTTTAAACTTATCGTTTAGCACGTTCCAGTCGTTTTCCTGCTCTAGTAGCTTGCGTTGGTACAACTCATCCGCTGCCATCTTTGATTTTTCCCAGCCTTGACGAGAATTTGAAATCGTATCTAGGCCGAGCGGAGCGTTTAGTCGAATTCCTATGACGTTGGTTGGCTTGTCGCTCTTAAACGAGTTTGAATAAGCGCTGCCAGTGTTGGTTGGATCATTGTTATTGAGAGCTGCTGACCCGAATAGTTCCAGAGTCGGCTTATAGCGATGTTGTGCTAACTCAGCGCTGGCTTTTACAGCTTTGGTTTGATCTAGTGCAGCTGCGACATCGTCGCGAATGGGTTTGCGATTTGGAACTGGAAGTTTATCAATATAATCCGTTGTAAGTGGTAACAAACGCTCGGGTACATCGGGTGACTGAATGCTACGTGCTAAGTTGAAGACGCGGGCACTTTCCATGGCATTGTCTTTTGCATTTTTAAGATTAATCATGCTCGTCTGCCAAGCCGCATCGGCTTGAAGAACATCGACGCGATCACCTAAGCCATCACGGACACGGTTGCGATGCCATTTCAAAAGTTGATCATTGCGATCCACAGCATCTTGTGCCACGCGTACGGCTTCACGTGATAACGCTAAATTCCAGTATGCGATAGCTGATTGAACGAGGACACTGCGCATTTGATAGGACTGAGTGTTATAACTTTGCGATGTTTGTGCCTGACCTTGTTCGATCTGACTCTTTAATTCAGCACCCATCCAGTTACGCCAAAGTGGTAGAGTTAGTTCTATGACGGGACTTGCTTGAACCATATGCGGACTTGATGTCTGAGTTCCAGCTTGAAGATCTTTATACTTGGTATCGGCGACGCTATAATAGAGCTTGCCCGTGAGACCGAAGGAAGTCGTTTGACTCACCCCCATTTGATAACTATTTGTGGTCACCTTATCATAGCTTGCCAACATGCTCGGCTTCGAGTCGTTGGTGCTTTGAATATTACCAAAGAGTGAAGGGGAGAGAGGAAGCCGTGCTTCATCTGCTCGCAGTCCAGCAGACTCTTGTTCTCTCTGCGCCGATCTAAAACCATCGTGCTTATCGTGAACCTGCTGCAAGAAGTCTCTGATATGCAAGAGTGGTCCTTGTTGAGCGAGGACCTTTGCTGTTGGTTCGCTGGGTGATGCTGCTGAGATCATGCTGAATGCTCCCACGAAAAATATGGGGCGTGATCCCGCATTCAGTAATTTTCTTAAAAGATTGTGACTGATTTGCTGTTTCATAGTGATTTCGTTTTTAACTCCGTCGCCAAAATAGAAAGCGTTATCGTGAAGCGTCAAAATGACGGACCATTCATGATGTATGTATACACATACATCATCTATATGGCTTTACGGGCTTTTTTCCACTTCTCTTTAGAAAATAACTCCGTTTAAGAATATAACTATTGGTAATTAAAGGATTTGTTTTATTTTGTTAAACTTTCATAAAGGCCGAAGGTTTTTTGGCAGACTCCCTTACCAATTTAATCGGATATGATTTAAAAAATTTTAATTTTGTCAAAAACAGGAGGTGGATGTGAGTGAAAAAATAAAACAAGAAAAACATGCGACACCGCCACGCCAAAAAGATCGTCATGTGACGGAACTCGCGCTAATTGAAGCGGCAACACAAATCTTTAGTAGTAAAGGTTTCGATGGCGCGACGACGAAGGAGATTGCAGCGTCGGCAGGATATTCTGAAGCGTTGATTCATCGCTACTTTGAAAGTAAAGATGGACTTCTTCTTGCAGTGTTTCGTCATTCTAAAAGTGCAAAAGGTCAAACTGATCTCTCGGAGCTTCCAATCGCTGACACGATTTTCGATGAACTGCATCAGATTTTCACCGTCTCTATGAATAACTTTCGTCAAACAAGTGCGATTATGAAGATTGTTATTTCGCGTGCCATTGTGGATCCGTCGTTCCACAAACTTTTTGAAAACACCGTCGGTCGTGTGGAACGCATCAAAATTTTAGAGCGACGTCTGCGTGCGCATGTTGAAACAGGTCGCATTGATCCATCTACCGATTTACACAGTGCTGCAGAGGTGATTGGCGGAGTGGCGTTTCATCTTGGATTTATGGTGCAAGAAATGATTCAGCTTCCTAAGGCGGAGATTGACCGGCTTGTCAAAACACATGCGCGGATCTTATCGGACGGAATTGCCAGGCGATAAAATCGTTCTCCTGCAGAACGATTTTATGGTAAAGGTGTATTAAATGGAAGTACAAAAAATGTTTATAAAACCTACCCATGAGCATCTTAGTATTCTATCTGAATTGGGTCGAGTTACCTTTGCTGAAACATTTGTCGGCAAGGCCTATTACACCCAAGAGTTGATAGATGATTATTCTAAGATAGCATTTGCTGAAGATTTATTGGCAAGCGAGATCACGCAAGAAAAAATTCAGTATTATTTGATCCAGATTGATCGTGAGTACTGCGGTTATATCAAAATTAAAGAGCGTGAACCTATTGAATGTGTGCGTCATTTAAAGGCCCTATATCTGGATCGATTTTATCTAAAAAAATCAGCGCAACGGCGCGGATTGGGTAAGATCATGTTAGCGAAAGTCTTTGAAGAGGCTCGCGCACGAGGCTATTCAGCTTTATGGTTGAGTGTATGGGAGCATAATTATCCAGCTTTAAATTTTTACAACAAGCATGGATTTGTCAGAGCAGGCGAATGGGATTGGATTTTTGAAAGTCAGGGTAAAAAGTATGTTGATCTTGATTATATCTATACCTGTGAAATTCCAGTTGGCGCATAGCTTGGTTTTTTGGAACTCGTTTTCAGATTCGACTCCAACGTCGGAGGACTTGCTCTTTAAGTGGATTATCTAAGTTCTTTGGAACAATACTCGCCAAGGCATCGCTATTAATGCCTGCTAGCAGCTCTGGTGGACTGACTTTGCTAGTCATTGGCTTTCTCAATTCGTCAAAGCGTCCGGCCTCTTCAGCTTGACTTGGTAGAATGGCGCCAATCCTAGCAAGCCTTTGGGCAGTGGGTCGAGCTAGTGAACGAATGATCTTGATGCAAGCATCATCATGGTGGCCGAAAATAAATTTCTGCCAGCCACGCCATAAACCATAAGTGAGCCGAAAACCAAGGTCAGATGTTTCCGGAAATTTTGTCCACTGGGTGGGCGGCAGACGTGTCTGTAATGAAATTGGTACGGATCTTAAATCTTCGGTGCGGGCTGACCCTTGCGAAGGTTTTCGGAGCCAAATCTCGAGATTATTTTCAAATCGATAATCTTGAGCCCTCTCGGTAAGTTCCGACTTAGTCGGCATGGTCCAGAGTGGATTGGCAAGATCATCCAGTTCCGCATAGCGATCGTATAGAGCATAAGGTTCGAGACTTTTTCCTGCAAAGAGATCAAGCCAGCGTTTGATCGTGAGGCGTGCTTCCCAGGGGTGCATAAACGTATCCGCAAAACGAGTGTCATTTGCGAGGCCGGTTGGCCCCATGCTCTTAAGATGCTGCGCAAGCCTAGGTGAATGCTTTGCTAACTCATAAAGTAGATGTCTGGCACTCGCAATATCTTGATCGCGATCATGTCTTAACCCTAGCAATCGAAATGATCGATTGAGATCCCAAATCCAATCGCGTGCTTTGGAGTTATAAACCATGATTCGCATCGTACCGTTATCGGTTAGATGTTTTGCGAGCAGTTCAACTGTACGATCGAGGTTTGGAATATGATGGATGACCCCAAATGCCTCGATATGTTCGAATTTCATTTGTTTAAACTTGGGTGATAGCAGTAGTTGATTGATATCGGCTTGAAAAAATTTGGTGGTGCCAATGGTCGTGGCGCATCTAAACTTGGCTCGATTTAGACTTCTCTGACTTAGATCGACACAACTCAAAGTGGTGGCTCTTGATTCCCATTTGCGAAGAATATAAGGAAGGATTTCACCGCAGCCGACGCTTAAAAAGTTTGCTGGCGTTGATGGATGATTGCCTTGAAAGGTCAGTGCCCGTGCAAACCGGCTCGAGCCCAAATAGCCATCCTGCCATCTTGGTTTTGCTAAAAGAGGGTAGTGCGGATATGGGCGTCGTTCGTATAAAGATTGAACTTCAGATGTGGTCATGATCTTACTTGCATAATAATGCATTAATTTAGCATATATAACGGTAAATGATCCGAATATCCTTTACCCAAGTGTACAGTCTTGCCATCGGTCTTATTTATTTCTTCGCGATAGGGTTTCGAGTTCTTCATAAGAAACGATGGTGAAAATCGGTCAACGCTACCGCATACGGTGGCATAGATTTGATCCAAGCGGTGCCACTCGCCATGATAGACATGAGTTGGTGGAGCGCTGCTCGAGCAGCTTTTGACTTTTGTTCCAAGAAGAAAATTGTCTTCGGAATTAAAATCGCCAGCAATGATGATTTTCGAATTTATCTTTAAAATCTCCGATTTCAATGCAGACGCAGCCTTCTGCCGTAATTCTTCGCCACCATCACGCTGAGATTTAAAATGAACGCCAATCACCGTTAATCCATCAAAATCAACACGTAAATGGGGACGATAACCGGTTTCAATCTTCGAAGTTTTGTTGACCTTGCGGCTTGTGAAAATTGCTACACCAATCGGAAAGTCTTGTTCATTATTTGCGCTGATGGCTTGATAGCGACATCCTTTCTTTTGTGCTGCCTGTGCGATAAGATCCGCAGCTTGCTGATTTTCTACTTCGGGTGAAACAATAATTTCTGGGCAGTTGGCAGCCGCAAACACTTGGGCAACTCGATCCGCTTTCTCTGCAGCAAGTTTTGGACTCCAGTTTGAAGTGTTTTGAGAAAACTCAGGATACTCTGTCCCTTGATCAACGCCATCGAAAGCATTCTCAACGTTTGCAATCATCAAAAGAGGTTTCGTCGATCCTAGTGAGCCACTTGAAGCGAGCTCATTTTGTTGCGAATCAAATGATTTACAGCCTAAACAGGTCAAAATTAGAGCTAGTCCAAGAAATTTCATGTGAATACCCTTAAAAATTTAATTTTAAAATTTGCGTTTTAAACCGGCGATGAGTCCTGTTTGTGAATTCCAATGGCATAAAGGTTAGGATAGATGAAATAGCGAATAAAAACAAATTTAACTGGCCTACGCAATTGTGGTTGTTGATTTTTGGGCTTTGTAAACCCAAGCTATTCAGCGTAAAATCCCGGGCTGGGTTCGGGTCTGAACAGAATTGGTTGTATAGAACTTTAGGTGATTAAGTCATGGTGAAAAATAAAGCTGAATCAAAATATGATTCTGATCGCATTAGTTTTCTTGCGTCAGAAATCTTAAGACATAAACAACTTTATTATTCTGGAAACCCAGAAATTGCCGACGCTGCCTATGATCGTTTAGAAGAAGAGCTGCGACACCTGGCCCCTGACCATCCGGTCTTATCAGTCGTGGGTCAACCAAATCTTGTCTCGGGTAATCCTAAAGTGGTGCACGATCACCCGATGTTATCGCTAAATAAAACTTATGATGTCGAAGATCTAAAGTCTTGGGCGGGTGATCATGAGGTACTTGGCTCGCTAAAGGTCGACGGCAGCAGTATGTCGCTGGTTTATAAACAGGGTAAATTCACAATCGCCAAAACACGTGGTAATGGCCGTGAGGGTGAAGATGTCACTAGCAAGCTGAAGTGGGTGGCCGACGCTATTCCGACTCTTTCCAAGCTAGTAGATTGTGAAGTTCGTGGTGAGCTCTACTGCAGTGAATCTAATTTTGTTCGGCTTACCGAAGAAATGATCAAATTAGGATTAGAGCGTCCGACCAGTCCAAGAAATATTGTCGCAGGTATTCTCGGACGTAAAATTCACGGAGAGTTAGCTCGGTTTTTTAATTTCTTTGCTTTTGATGTGATCGGTCTCGACGGCTTTAAGACCGAAGAACAGAAAAGTGAATGGTTGAGAGCAGAGCATTTTCGTCTACCTTACGTCCGTCTACTGAAGTCCCATAAAGACATTGAAGACTACCTCAGTTATATCCGTGAATTGATCGAGGAAGACGAAATCGGCTGTGACGGCGCAGTATTTAGCTATAATCGCCTTTCTCTTCATAATGAACTCGGCATGACCTCGCATCATCCACGCTATAAGATGTCATTTAAATGGCAGGGAGAGACTGCTCGTTCTCATATCAAAAAAATTGAATGGGCT
>CAZUYQ010000130.1:0-4982 GCA_964624705.1 uncultured Polynucleobacter sp. | reverse complement strand
CGCTTGGGAATTGTCACTCCGGTTGCGGTGATTGACCCGGTTGTTTTGAGTGGGGCATCGATTACAAATATTACGCTTCACAATGCATCTCACGTAAAAGCCTATAATTTGAAATCAGGTGATCTCATTGAGTTAGTGAGATCAGGTGAGGTTATCCCTAAGTTTCTCGCGGTGATTGAATCTGCTCCTGGCCATTACAAACTTCCGGAGCACTGTCCTAGCTGTCAGACAAGATTAGTATTTGACGATATTCGCATTAAATGTCCGGCCCAGCAAACATGCCCGGCTCAATTACTGGGTGTTATTTTAAATTGGATTAAGTGCGCTGAAATCGACGATCTCTCCGAAAAACGTCTTCAAGCAATGATTGATCTCAAATTGGTGCGGGAGACGAAAGACCTTTATCTTCTTTCGCTAGAAGATCTTTTAAAGCTTCCTGCGACTAAAGAAAAGATGGCACAGAAGCTTCTAACAAATATTCAAAAAACAAAAAAATTACCATTAGCAAGATTTCTCAATGGTCTTGGTATTGAAGGTGCAGGTCTTACAACCTGGGAAAAAATTGTCGACGAATATCATTCACTTGATGCAATTTTACTGCAGCAACGAACTGATTTTGCGGCACTGGATGGTTTTGCCGAAAAATCGGCTCTGCAAATTGTAGAAGGTTTGGCGGCGAGAGCTCCGATGATTGAGAGTTTATTAGCAGCAGGAGTCGAACCTGTCTCAGGTAAACGTCGTGGTGAAGCATCGCAGTCATTGAAGGATATGCAGTTTGTTATTACTGGTGCATTGAGCCGACCTCGTAAAGAAATCGAGGATGCGATTAAGGATCACGGTGGAAAAGTTTCTTCCGCCGTCTCAAAGCTGACCTCAGCCCTGATTACAAATGAGGCAGATTCTCAGTCTAGTAAAATGGTTAAAGCTCAATCTTTAGGCATACCGATTTGGTCCGAAGACGACTTATTTCTGCGACTAAAAAAGTCTTAATCTCGCCTAACCCGCTCAGGTAATGGTTTGCAAAGATTTTAGAATTTCTAATCTTTTTTGCGAGTTTGGTGACTCAAAAAAACATTACTATTTTAATTCGCAACCTTGTGCACTGAGGGAATCCATGTGTTATACTTACAGTACATATATTTTCCTATTTGGAATCATTTGAGGTTTTTGACAAAATGGCAGTTTGTACCTTCGCAGAATTTTTTGGAGCTACATTTCGACGCCTTCGCAAAGAAGCGGGCTTGTCACAACAGGACGTTGCGACTAAAGGTGGATTCGATCGTAGCTATGTTACTTTGATTGAGCTTGGCAAAAAGAACCCGACCATGACCGTCACCGAAAAGATGGCGTCGATCGTAAGTCCGAGCGTTCATCATTTCTTGACCGAGTTAATTCGGGATATGAGCAACGCGTGTCAGGGCCGACGCGACGGTGCGAAATGCCCGATGATGAGCGAGGGGGCCGTTGGTGTCTGCACGGCATCGGGGTTTCAGATTGAGGAAACTAAGCCAAAACCCACTGAAATCAATCCCTGATTCAGTATCTTAGTAGATCTTCTTTTTGACTTAAGCCACACTGGCCTCCCTAAAATAATGGAGGCTATGATGCATCAAGTAAATTCTGGTTCACCCTTTTCTTTCTCCGCCGTTATGGCCGACCTAGAGAGCGGCTTGCCATCACCGAAAGATGCGGGCTTCCTTGGCGCAAGTTTAGATCCGATGGATTGTAAACTTGTATTGATTCCAGTTCCTTGGGAAGCAACCACCAGCTATGGCGGCGGGACGAGTGCGGGTCCTGAAGTGATGATTCCTGCAAGTCATCAATTAGATTTAGAGGACGCTGCCTTTGGCAAAGCGTTCCGCGCTGGCATCGCCGTACTGCCAGAAGATCCGTCCATTCGTCAGATGAACGAATCAGCGAGGGCTGCAGCTTTAAGAGTGATTGAAGCTATTGAAGGAAAAAAAGCACCGGGCAAAGACCTTGATTTGGTCAATGCTAGCAGTGAACGTGTCAATAAGTCGGTGTACGATTCGGCCATAACTTGGTTAAACCAAGGCAAACTTGTAGGCGTTATCGGCGGTGATCATGCGAGTCCTCAAGGTTTGATCCAGGCCTTAGCAGAGACGGTTCAGGGTGGTTTTGGGGTTCTGCATTTTGATGCGCACCATGATCTAAGAGTTGCGTACGAAGGATTTGTCTATAGTCACGCCAGTATTTTTTATAACGTAATGAATTCGTATAAAAATGTCACAAAACTCGTTCAAGTTGGGATTCGCGATTATTCGCGCGACGAACGTGCTTATATGAGTGATCTCGGCGATCGCGGCAAATGTTTTTATGGTCGTGATATTTTTCGCGCGAAGGCTGAGGGAAAGAGTTTTCAGCAAATTGCTAAAGAGATTGTCGATGCGTTGCCTAAGAATGTTTATGTATCCTTCGATATTGATGGCTTAGATCCTAGTTATTGTCCGTCTACTGGTACACCGGTACCAGGAGGTTTGAGTTATGATGAGGCCTGCTATATTCTTGAGACATTGGCCGCAAGTGGCAAAACGGTCGTCGGCTTTGACCTTTGCGAAGTTGCTCCTGACCCAGACGGTGGCGAGTGGGATGCAAATGTTGGTGCACGAATGCTTTATAAACTTTGCGGATGTTTGCTTCGTAGTCAAAAACTTTGTTAAGGTAAATTTGAATTTTGAAATCAAAACTATCGATTCGAAAATTACTTCTCTCGCTATTATTACTTAGTATTGTCGCAATACTAGCTTGGGCATATCAACCGACTTTGATGAATGGCAACCCGCCGCTGTTGTTTCGTTGGGAAGGTGCGGTACCAAGTAAGGTGAATTTTAGGGACGCTGGTCAAAGCATCAATGCATGTGCAAATAAACAAATCTTACCCGAAGGCGTCATCCTGCGGGCAAGTAGCTTTTTTTCGGGTTGGTCTTGTGACGAAGTAGGGGATCCATTGGTGATTTACTCTATCAACTTTCATGAACAAGAAAATCGTCGCTACTACTGTCGAACCCATACTGGAATTATGATTGGTGAGGCTTTTCAGGCAAATGAAATAAGCGATCTCGAATTTATACGGACCTGGGATGATCATCCTGAGTTTGCGGCTGCTGCCTGCCAATACTTAAAAAGGGGAATAGCGCATGTCGAAGCGCATGAGCGTTTTCTTTATCACTGTGATGCTGGACGCGATCGCACGGGTGCGTTAACAGCTCTTCTTGCTGGCTGGCTTTTAGAAGAGAATGGGCCGTTGGATGATCAAACGATTGAAGCCATCGAGTGCGATTATCGTAAAAGCGCATCCTTAAAGCCTTATAAATATGGCCGCATAAAATTATTGCTGACCTCATTGAGAGATCAACATGGTGGGGTAAGGGGCTTTTTAGAAGCTAAATGCAAGTAAAAGCCGATACCGCTGGGGGCCCGTCACCGTCAGCTGTAGACATTTGTATTGTTGTGATGAGTATTGATTTACGTGTTGCTGGTGATTTGCTAGTGATTCTGCTATGGCTATTTACCAACGTCACACCCCTGAGTCGACGGCGCTCTATCAGACGGTCGCCTGCGTGTGGCCTGGTCTTAGGGCTGAGTATGCCGCAAGTGACGCTCCGATTGCAGGTCATGTTGAAACAGAATTTGAGCGTTATCTGCGTTGCGGGATCCTGCAGTACGGATTCGTGAAGCTCAAGTTGGTCCCATCACTCCAGGTTCTTTTAGGCGTCAGCGGGGACTACGAATGAATGCGTGGTTAGACGAAGAGCTTTCAGCATGTGCGTTTAAAGACAAACGACTCTTTGAGCGGTTCGAGAAGATTACTGCCGACTTGACTAAGAGCAGTGGAAAAACGATCCTACAAAGTCGGCTTTAGATGTTTATGACAAAGATAAGATCGGCTCTTAAGCCGTCAAGGGCGGAAATTATGAAAGCTTGCAATTTGCATTGGTCTAATTGGATGACATGGTTTTTTGCCCTTGCTCTAGCACCCTTGGGCCTAATAGCTCGCATGGTTATCCTCGATCTTTGGCAGCAGTGGGAGAGCCCGGAGGGCATGGGGTGGAAGCTGCTTTCATATGCGCCGCTGTGTTTTCCACTACTCTCTTTTGGGGCTTTCTACTGGGCTTTAAGTATCAGGTATGAACTTGCAGATGATCAAATTATTGAGAAAAGATTTTTCTTTAAGAACCGCGTTTTTGATCTTCACAAAATAACGCGATGGGAAAGCTCAACATTAAGAGGGATTTCAGCAACTACATTTTTCTTCGCCGACGAGAAGAAGCTTTCAATCGAGGCAGTCAGCCGACCCACTCGTCTTTTAATTGAGCGGTTAATAGAAGAAAAAAACCGGCCTACGTCTGTCCAAAGGCAACCGAAGCGGTGGAAACACAACAAAGGACCTAGACAGAAAAAATCGGGCCGGTTAAGAAGGGAGAAACTTGCTGCCGCCAAAAATCATACTAGAGCTCGACACTCTGACTGAGAATGAGCGGCTCCGGAATGACGACTGCAGGGATTTCCGGTGTGGAAAAAATCCTCGACCTTCCGCGCACATTACAGAAATGGTGGCCCTAGCTTGAGATCAAGCACGACAATGACTCTTCGCTATGGAGGAAGTTTTTCTTCCATTCTTCTTGGCTTTATTTTTTGTTTCGTGGCTGTATTTTTTATTGTGTACGGAAGCGGCTAGCTTGGATACCGCAATGTACCAGGGTCTTTGTCAATTGCTAAGTTCATGATAGGGACTGTCATACTCGTCGTAGCACTCATATTGTTGTGCGGCAGAACGATGGTATTTTTTGATCGTTCCAATAATTATGTGATGAAGTCTTTTGTTTTTAAAATGCCTGGGGTCGAGTGCCACTCTCGCGTTTATGGGTTTTATTTTACTTAGCGCCGTTTCCGGACGTTCATGCGCGCTAGGCTCTCTACAGAATTTGGGCTTGACGTAAGAGGTTGACTTCAGAGGGATA
>CAZUYQ010000129.1:0-14184 GCA_964624705.1 uncultured Polynucleobacter sp. | reverse complement strand
TTTTCTTAGAAGATTGGAATTAAAACACATTTAAGTAGGTCAGTTCTTACAATTTATCATTCATCCGCGCCACCGCGTCTTCCATCTCTTGCTTATACAAGCCTAGCTCTCCAGCAACCCTAATAGCCTCAGGGCCAGTACCCAGCGACAGTATTTGTGCCGCCATCACTCCCGCATTCCAGGCTCCGCCGATCGCCATTGTTGCAACAGGAACACCCTTTGGCATTTGGACAATCGAATACAACGCATCCGTTCCCTGCAGAGGGCCGTGAGGGACCGGCACACCAATCACTGGAAGCGTTGTATGGGCGGCCATCATTCCTGGTAAATGCGCGGCGCCACCTGCACCAGCAATAATCACTCGTAGGCTGCGAGAACGGGCTGATCCACCATAGGCCATGACTAAGTCTGGTGTTCTATGCGCCGATACAATTCTCAATTAATAGGGAATGCCAAACTTCTCTACGGCTGCCGCCGCCTGACAAAAAAACCCCAAACCAATACCGCTCCCCATAACAATTCCCACGACCGGATCTCCGGACACAACGACTGCTGCCGATTTTCGAACCCTCTTAGTTTTAGCAGCAACAACGGCGAGTGCCTTTGGTTTTGATTTGGATTTTGTTGTCTTAGAATTTTTCTTTACTTTTATCATCCTGGGAGCTCCATGGTGGAAGGTGGAATTTTCGTTATTGTTTCATCATGCCACTGGGCATGAACTTTTTTTAGGGATGCTAGCGCCGAAGCTTTATCGGTAGCTGATACACAAGCGACATTCAAATGTCCCAGTTTTCTTCCCGCAGAAATTCCTGCTTTTGCATACCAATGTGTTCTTACCTGTTCATTACCAACAGGAAGTGGCGCTTGATCTTTCGAATAGACGCCCTTTGGACCAAGAATATTTTGCATCGCAAAAAACGGCACAGTGATCGTGCTTCCCAGGGTCATACCTGTGACGGCGCGCCAGTGGTTAGCAAACTGACTCACACAGCCCGCATCCTGCGTGTAATGACCTGAATTATGGACTCGCGGAGCAATCTCATTGACAAGCAAGCTACCACCACGTGTGATAAAAAACTCAACAGCAAAGACACCGACATAATTTAGTTCTACTGCAATTTTTTCACACCACTTCTGTGCTAGGGTCTCAAACGCTGGTTCGATACCGACTTCTTTTGTGGGACCACTGACCAAGTTGCAGATCCCGTCCATCTGCTCGGAATGGACTAGCGGATAGTAAGCCATAGCCCCATCAAGACCGCGGACTGCTACCATTGCGGCTTCTTTGATAAAATCGACACGGTCCTCTGCGTACACGGCGATTCGACGCTCAGCCGCTAGGGCACAGAATTTTTCTGCTACTTCTCTGTCGGTTGCATCACCCTTAAGAATACAGACACCTTTTCCATCGTAGCCTAACGTCGCGAACTTAAGGACGACCGGTGGTTTGCCGGCTTGTATGACTCGATCGAGCCACAAGTCCGAAGATTCATAAAATGGAGAAGTCGAGATATTTAAACGTTTAAGAAGCTTCTTTTGTTCCAGCTTGTTTTGCAATGTCCTGATTGCTGCAATCGACGGAACAATTTTTTGCGACATACTTGTATCGTCCAGCGCATCGCAATTTACAAACTCACTTTCAATCACCGCGTAATCGACTTGAGCTAACAAAGCGTGCAAGTCGGTCTTGGAGTGAATAGATCCTCGAACCTGCAATGGGCAAACCTGTCCGGCACTGCTGTTGGCATCAGATGTCAAAAGAACGGGGCGAATTCCTAAAGGATAGGCCTCTAAGGCCAGCATGCGAGCCAGCTGGCCATCGCCAATAATTCCCCAACGTTGTTCATGACGTCGTTGATTCGGCATCGTCGTTGTCATTTTCCGAATAAACCTTTCAGTGCTTTTTTGGCGTCGCCTTCGTGCTTTTTCGCTTCTTCTGCAGCCTTTGCTTTTGCTTCTTCTACTGCCTTAGCTTTGGCATCATTTGCCTTCGCCTTTGCATCGTCTTTAGCACCGCCACCACCCATCAGATTTTTAATATAATCTTCGGCGGCCTTTTTGACCTCAACCTCAATAACTGCCTGCGCCTTTTTCTGGAATGTTTGACGCATGCCATCTAACGCCAGCGTCACTTTTGGATCCGTGACTGTTCCACCGAGACTCATACCAATGACGAGATTGTTCTTTTCGTCCATGATCAAATCCGCGTACTTACTTTGACTGCGAAGATGTGTCTTTGTGGACTCCGAGGCCGTGTATACTGCACCGCCTCCCAGCTTCATTTCGAGGTCAAAAAAGCTTTTAACATCCATCGTGCCAGAGGCGTCGGTGCGCGCAGTCACAATATAAATTTTACCGTCTTTAATTTCGATTTTTCCCGCGACGTCTTTTAGGTCTTTAGAGGTACTAGCCTTTTCACCCAATTTAACTTTCGCGACTCCTTTATACTGATCTTTGAGCTTATCGATATCGGGCGGACTTTTCCCAGCTGCTTTCGCGAGAGGGCTATCCAGGAGCTTCTTCGCAGCATTAATCACCGAATCACCTGCACCAGAACTTGCTAGTGATTCGACATAGCGATCGAACTCTTCTTGCATCTTAGCCGCAATACTCGGCGTGTTTAATTGACCTTCATTAAACTTGAATGTACCTGCGCCGTTGAGGGTTTTGTTAAGTGTTGGAACGGTTGTTCCTTTTCCTC
Organism: uncultured Polynucleobacter sp.; assembly: GCA_964624705.1. Classification (GTDB taxonomy): domain Bacteria; phylum Bdellovibrionota_B; class Oligoflexia; order Oligoflexales; family RGVZ01; genus CAMDKS01. Next base: position 11,483 of record CAZUYQ010000129.1, on the reverse strand, counting down.
TGACACCGAGATCAAGGTTCATACTACCAACAAGAACATCTTTGTGCTCCGGCTTCACGATAAGCATCACTTGTTCAGGATGAATGTTTACCATTTTAAAGTCGCCGTCAAAACTGATAGGGGAATTCTCAAGATTCACCTTACCTTTAGCAGCGATCTTTCCGCCAAAGCCATCGATATTAAACTGCTGAAGCGCACCCACTAGATTTTTTTGGTCTAAATCCAATCGAACGTTTGTAAGCTTCAACCCTGAATAGTCAATCTCTTTTAGATTCACGCGAATCTCTGCATCGGTGCCAACTAGCAATGCTTTTTGATCTGGCGTGAGTTCGAAATCCTTTGCTGGCGCCGGTGCAGGGTTAGAGGAAGCTGGTGCTGGTGAAACAGTTGTCGCTGCAGTCTTATTTTCTGGCGCCGGGGTTGGTGCACCTGCGGGTTTCATAAAGGGTTTTAACAGGGAATCGATATCGATTTTCTGGCTATTGACGTCAAGCTTGCCTTTGAAAGGCAGAAGCCCAGTTGTGGCCAGTTTCACAGCCAAATCCGTGCCCGTAAGCTTCGTATCAAGTGCAAGTCTCACGGCAAAAGAATGTAATTTCGAAACTGTTCCCTCAGCACCGGCATCGAGATGAAGCTGACCATTCATAAGCATGCTACGATGCTTAGGTAGTACATCGCCAAGCGATGCGAGATTTTCATTTGCTACTTTTAGAGTTGCGCTAATCCTTGGATCTTTAAAATCGACTACATGTGCCATTGCATCGACTTTTAGATTATGAAAATTAAATACTAATTGTTTTAAAGAAAAATCATCGGGGACAAAGGCGCCTTCAAACGCTACATTTAAAGGAATTCCCGGAGCTTTTACGAACGCATCCCGAAAATTGATCGCTAGATCATCATAACTTAACTTTCCTGAAAACGTCGCTTTTTCAAGTCCATTGCCGCCCATCATCACATGAACAATTTTGTTCATACGGATAGGTCCCTTAACCGATGCACCGGCTTCGTTGACGTCAAGGTGAGTGTCGACGGCAATGTTAATATCGCGATCAAGACCGATATTTGTAATATTCACATTCAGATCGGTAATACGCACCGGCTCTTTTGCTTGAGCGTCGACAGTTGCGACGTCGCGAATGGTAATGTTTGCCTTTTCAATAGTGACAGCTTCGATCAATACTTTTTCTTTGATCATTGCCATGGTATCGGCTTGAGCTTTTGGATCAGCGGGTTTCGTCGTAGTCGGTGCGGGCTGTGTAATTGCCGGCGCTGAGCCCGGTTGGACTGGTTTTGCAAGCGAGGTTAAATTGTTTTTCAATCCTTTACGCGCGAGGGTAAACTCCGGAGCCTTTATGATCACCTCGCCGACAAGCTTGCCAGTTAGTAGCGGAAATATCTTCGCTCGCACCACGACGGAATCGACTGCAAAGAGTCTCGTGCCGTTAAAGTCAGGATCAGTGTTTTCAAACAATACTTTTTCCAGTTTTACACCTACTGTGGGCAGTAGGTGGAGCCTTGCCGAGGAAAAATCGAGCCTACCGTTGACCTTTTCAGCAACAACTGCCTGAATTTGTGGCTTAAAACTGGATAGATCGACCAAAAAAGGTACCAACAATGCGGCTACCAGTAACAGCCCAACAATGGAAGCAGCAATCAACGGGGTGCGAGAACGTTTTCTCTGTTGTGAGTTCAAGGGCATCTCCTAGGAAAGGTGCTAATAATTCTACAAGTAGTATTGGGTACTTATAGGGGATTCGAGAGTTTTTGTCCACCGTCGATATGTCATTGTGACTATGGATGTTTCGACGTATGATCCCGATCTCCAACCCTAAGGTTCAAAACTCTATCTTCATCAAAGGCTAAAACGCATGTCAGCTCTTCCCACGTCTGTTGAGGCCCTAAAAAACGAACGCACCGGCAAACTCTTCATCGTCCTTGATTGGGATGTCGGTGACAATAAAGTCAAAGTCATCAATCCTAACGGCGATGTTCTCGATGTCGTCAAACTTATCTTTAACATGGATGCGCCCGTTACCGTTGGAGCTTCGAATTTCCAAGGGCAGTTTTCTGAAGGGCAACTCACTAAACTAGCGAGCTGGGAACAAGATCAGTTTGCTGAAGCTGAACGTAAGCGCCTTGAAAAAGCTGCTCGCTCTAGCCAATCCTCAAAAAAATCGTCCACTGCAAGTTCTGGAACTAAAACACCGCGTGCCCGCGCCGGCTCCGCTCGCAAAGAAGGTTTAATCGATCGTAAGGCGAACGCATCTAGTCGTCGACCTGCTGCACAGTGGGAATCATCGCAGCTGACCTTCTTCCGGCACCGCATTGAATCGCTAAAACCAAATGATGTTTTTTCGATTGTACTTGAAGGCCAGGGCACATTTCAAATTACAAAAGCTGAGTTTCAACGCGTTTTTAATAACGTCATCATGAATGCTGAATATAGAAACCAGGGCGTATTTAAATACGATGAGATTCCTGAAGCAGCACGAGCCTTTATTCAAAGCTAAATTGATAGATGTCGGTGACCATCACAAGAAATTGATGATGGTCTCGATTAAATCCCCACCGGATACAGGCTTGGTGAGAAACCCGCTAAAGCCTTCTTGTAGAACTTTTTTCCGTTCGTCTTCAAAACCATGCGCAGTTAGTGCAATAATCGGTATATGAATATTATTGCGACGGATAATCTTTGTTGCTTGATACCCATCCATCACCGGCATCTGCAGATCTATAAGTAAGCAATCAAAATTCGTACTCAGAACTTTTTCTGTGGCTTCCAAACCATTTTCACCAAATTCAACTGTCGCGCCGGCAACTGTCAGAATTTGGCCAATTAACATGCGAGTATCGGGGGCGTCATCGACGACGAGAATTTTAATAGGATTTGGAAACACTGGAGTTGCGATTTTGGAAATAGCAGTCGCACTACTCATTGTATTTGGTTCAACAGTCTCGAGTGGAATCTCTAGAACAAAAACGCTGCCGACATTTGGCTCACTCGATAGGAGACGAACATCACCTTCTAATAATTGCGCAATTTTTCGCGAGAGCACTAAACCTAGCCCAGTACCACCCGCGTTACGCGTGAGAGAGCGATTAACTTGAGAAAAAGGAAAGAAAAGATTTTTCTGCTCTGATAGAGAAATTCCTATACCCGAATCCTGGACTGTAAAACTTAATGTTTTCTTCAAAATGCCACTAAGTTGAACCGTGACTTTAATCGTTCCAGCCTCTGTAAATTTGATTGCATTGCCGACAAGATTGATTAGAACTTGTTGAAGGCGGTAAGGATCCGAGCGAATAAATTCAGGGACGTCCGATGCCACAGAGATCTTTAAATGTATTGATTTTTGCGCTGCTTTAATCTTTAAAACTTCTTCCATGTCATGCAAAAGTTTTTTGATACTAAAATTTTGCTTATCGACATGGAGAGCGTTCGCTTCTACTTTCGACAAATCAAGAATATCTTGAATAATATGGGACAAGAGCTGACTATTTCTTTGTATAGCTTCAAGCCAACGTTTTCTTTCTTCCATCTCAGCGTCAGTATTAAAATTATTCTGAGCCAGTAGGTCCGCAAATCCCGTGATCGCAGTTAATGGTGTGCGCATCTCATGACTAATATTAGCTAAAAAGAAACTTTTCGCCTCGTTGGCTTTTTCGGCTTCAAGTCTTGTTTTATGCAGAAGAGAGCTCAGAAGGCTAATCAGCGCTCCTTCTGGAATAATAAGTGACTCGATCCAAGCATGATAAAGCTTTCCTGAAGTAAACGAGTCAAAGGGAATTAAAAAAGAATAACTTCCAGCTGTCACACCCACGACAGCGGCAAAAAGTCCCGGGCCAAAACCACCGAACCAAGCACTTACCATGACAGCTATCAAAAAAGGTTGGAGGGGTGCGTAAGTTCCTACCCATGGTAGAGCTAATGTTCGCAGCAGCCAAATCACGAACACGCTTAAAAGGGCAATACCGTAGGCCGTGTACCAAGAATTGGGAGATTTTATGACTGGTGCAACTTTTAATCGAACCTCATTCCATCTCTTACTTAGCATCATCAGGTCTCTGCCCTAACAAGCCGGACGACTTGCGTTTTAAGGTTTTCAATGCCGCATACCTATATGACATGATGAGCTAAAACGCTAGAGCAAACACCATTGAATTCTAATATATCAGTAGGTTATGCCTTGCACCCGTCCATCATTAATTATTTTAATGTATACATCATAATCATTAATTTTACTTAAAGAGAAGAACTAGGGATATATCGGTTAACGCCAACGAAAGGCGATTTTACTGACAGAATCTTAATTAGAAGGAGAAATTTTTATGTTCAAAGGCCTATTTACCGCAGGATTACTAGCATCGATCATGAGTGGATGCGGAACAAATTCGTCATCAAAACTGGATAGCAATAACAATTCAATCGAAAAAATCCTGGAGAACTCCTACCTAAAGGGAGACTTAAATTGCCAGAGTGCTGACAATGTTTATCATGTATCGATTCATTTTCCGATCGGTCAGGACCGCCAAGGCATGTTCACAAATATTACCGCCGATGATAATCATGATGGAGTGGTTGATCGTATTGCCCAGTCTCACGGAAGCTATGAGATTCAGGAGCAACGTCATTGGTTCCGCTGGGGATTCGAGCGCCACTATGCGATTGAGATCTTTCAACGCTCAAGCATTGCTCACAGCAAATTGACTTTGATCCAAAGTGTTCGCAGCAATGGTTCGAGCTATGCTGAGACTATGCGCGTCCATGCAAAGCTAACCCTGACATCTATCATAGGTCAACAGGTTACAACGGCGTTGACATGTAAGCAGTCATCCTGAGCGCCAGCGAAGGATCTGCTTTTCATACAGAAGGTCGATTCTTCGCCGAAGCTTTTTTTCAGCTATTTTGACAACTACAAACTCAGGCGAAGTCTATCAAATGACATTTGATTTCGTTCGCTGGACAACTTGATCACCCCTCGCAACTTCAATTAAACCCATCGCTAATACAAAAGCAATAAACGAGAAGAAGCCCGCCACATAAAAGGGAAGTCCCATATTCATCTGGAACATCGCTCCGGATAATAGCGGGCCAAAGACTCGCCCCAGGGCGCTCATCGATTGGTTAAGACCGAGGACGCCCCCCTGTTCATCTTCGGGAGCTGACTTCGAAATAATTGAGGATTGCGAGGGATTATAAATACCCGTGCCACAAGCGAGAATGCAGGCACAAATGAGCATGGCGTCATAGGAATAATGGGTTGCCACAACTGGCATCGCAAGAATAGATATTCCCATGAGACAAAGTCCCCAGCGAATCAGTTTGATCTCGCCAAACTTTTTCGAAAGTCTACCGATTAGACCGCCTTGAATGATAACGGCCGTAATACCAACAGTGACTAAGAACCACGCTGTGAGTTTTGCTGCACTCGCAATATGCTCATGACTACCGCGCCCCTCTGTCGGCAAATAAGCTCGCTCCATCATTAAACCAACGACCACCTCAAACATGGCAAAAGCCGCGGTGTTGATAAAAGACATTTTTAAAATCGTTCCGACATTTGGTAGCAACACGGCTTTGCGAAGTGCGTCGAAAGAAAAAATCCGACGAGGATGTCCGCCAGCAGCGGGTGCACCTACTTTTCGAGTCTCGGGCAAGAAGAACCAAGCAAGAATGAAATTGATCACAGCAAGTGCGCCAGCTGTTAGGGCAGGAGCCTGAGGACTGTATTGACCGGCAAACCCACCAATGGCTGGACCAAATAAAAAACCCAAACCGAAGGCCGCTCCGATAAGTCCCATGCCTTTGGCTCGGTTTTCCTTGGATGTTGAATCGGAAATAATGGCCTGGGCTGTTCCTAAGTTTGCATTACCAAACCCTGCCAGGAGCCTCGCCGCAAAAACCATCGCGATCGTGGAGGATAGGCCGAAGATCAAGTGACCTAGGGCGCTGAACGCGACGCTCATCAAAATGACCGGTCTTCTCCCTATCTTATCCGATAATCGACCCCAAAAAGGGCTGAAGAGAAACTGCATGAGGGAATAAGCGGCCGACAGCAAAGTCACCGTCGAAGGAGATGCGCCCAAACTTTCTACATAGAAGGAATTGACCGGTATCACGATACCAAAGCCTAAGAGGTCGAGAAATATAGTAAAGAATGCTATAACCAGCGGACTACGCTGTTTTTTTTGAGTCATGGTGATGTGAATTTCCTGTGGAATTATTGGCGCACCTATGTCAAAAGCTACCAGCTTTCAGCTTAAACGGCAACGCGTCCGTGAGTGGTTTATTCAAGGAGTTTTAAAGTGTCAAATATTGAGAAGGAAATTATCCGCCGTCGGACATTCGCGATCATTTCGCACCCGGATGCCGGTAAGACCACAACGACCGAAAAACTTCTCCTTTACGGTGGTGCGATTCAACTTGCTGGAACCGTCAAAGCAAAGCGAGGCAAAAAGTTCGCGACGTCCGACTGGATGGAACTCGAAAAACAACGCGGCATCTCCGTCACCAGCTCGGTGATGAAATTTACATATAACGACTGCGAAATAAATCTTATCGACACCCCTGGTCACCAAGATTTCTCCGAAGACACTTACCGAACTCTTACGGCGGTTGATAGCGCGGTCATGCTGATCGATTCCGCGAACGGCGTCGAGAGTCAGACCAAAAAATTATTTGAAGTCTGCGCGCTACGCAAAACCCCGATTATTGCTTTCATCAATAAAATGGACCGCGAGGGTCGCGAACCTTTTGATCTCATCGATGAGATTGAAAAAGTACTCGGAATTCAGTGTTATCCGGCGACATGGCCGATTGGTATGGGTAGTCGTTTCCGCGGTGTATATGACCGTTTCAAAAAAACTCTCCTCGTCTTTGATAAGAATGCCGACCGCGCTCGCCCCGTTAATCTTAAGGGTATGGGTGTCGATGACCCAGAACTTGAAAAAGAAGTAGGCACCGAACTAGCCCAACAGCTTCGCGACGAAGTCGAAATGCTCGAGGGCGCCGGAGAAACTTTTGACCGTGAACGCTATCTTAAAGGTGAGCTCTGTCCCGTGTATTTCGGCTCGGCCATGAATAACTTTGGGATTCAGACTCTTCTTGAAGCCCTTATTGAAATTTCTCCCTCACCATCGCCGCGCCCAACGCGGACTAGAATGGTCGATCCACTAGAAGGAAAATTCTCCGGGTTCGTCTTTAAAATCCAAGCAAATATGGATCCATCACATCGTGACCGTATTGCGTTTATGCGGATTGTTTCCGGCAAGTTCGAACGCGGTATGAAGGCTTGGCATGTGCGTTTAAAGCGTGAATTCCGTTTAGCAAGACCGACACAGTTTATGGCACAGGATAGGTCGCTTGTGGACGAAGCCTATGCGGGAGATATTGTTGGTATTCACGATCCTGGCATTTTCAAAATCGGCGATACACTCAGTGAAGGTGAAAGTCTTATTTACACAGGAATCCCTGTGTTCTCACCTGAGAACTTTGTCCGTGTACAACTTAAAGATCCGCTCAAGAGTAAGCAGCTGAACAAAGCTCTAGATCAGCTCTCTGAAGAGGGTGCTGTCCAAGTGCTACGACCACTGAACTCCAACGATCTTTGGTTGGGTGTTGTCGGCGCGCTCCAGTTTGACGTTGTTAAATATCGGGTAGAGCATGAATACGGTGTACGCGTTGAATTTCATATGTTGCCTTACAACGTTGCTCGCTGGGTGAAATGTGATGACGTCAAGATGATCGAGCAATTTAAACAAGAACAGAGCCAGTATCTTTGTCGCGATCAGCGCGAAGACTTGGTCATTCTCCTTGAGCAAACTTGGCGTCTTAAGATGCTCAATGAGCGTTATCCGAAAGTCACGTATGCAAACACGAGCGAAAACCTAAGCGATAGCGACCTTGTTCAGTAGGAAATACGAGATGACAAGCTGGAAATCTTTACTTAAGAAAAAACAACCTATCGTAATCGGTATGCTTCATCTGCCGGCATTACCAGGCTCACCGCAGTTTTCTGGCGATATGAAATCCATCCGTAAAGCGCTATTAGATGATGCTAAGGCTTTGACGTCGGGTGGAGTTGATGCCTTGATGATGGAAAATTTTGGTGATGTTCCGTTTTCTGCGGGTCGAGTAGGAGCAGAAACAGTGGCTGCGATGACAGCACTTGCAGCAGAGGTCCGAGGGATTTCCGATTTGCCGCTTGGCATTAATGTCCTGCGAAACGACGGTGAGTCAGCCCTTGCAATAGCCGTTGCTGTTGGAGCGCAATTTATCCGGGTAAACGTTCTCTCAGGTGCACGCGTCACGGATCAAGGTCTTATTCAAGGGATAGCCCACGATTTATTACGATTCCGCAGACGACTCGATGCTCAGGACATCGCAATTATGGCAGATGTCGACGTTAAACACAGTGCGCCGCTTGCTGCAAGAAATCTCTTTGACGAAGTCGAAGACACAATTAAACGTGGTCTTGCTGATGCAGTCATTGTTTCAGGAGCTGGAACCGGCAAAGTAACGGATCCTGCAAAAGTAACTGCGGTTAAGAAAGCTGCCGCCGGATCGCCGGTGTTTTTAGGCAGCGGTGTCACAGCCGCAAATGTCAGCGAGTATAAAAATTCTGCGACTGGTTTTATCGTTGGTTCGACATTTAAAAAAGATGGTAAAGTCCTTGCCGCAGTCGATGTAAAAAGAGTTAAAGAATTTATGAAGATCGTGAATTCTTAAGATAGCTGTTAGTGGAGGGGATTCAACTCCCCCAACATTTGACTTCTTCGTCATCAATCGCACAATTCATCCAGGCTCTTACCATGAAAACATACACTAAAAAGGGGCCTTTTGTATGAGCGAGATCTCGGCTCCTCCGAGTGATTGCACAAGCGCCGCCAGTTCCTCTTGACTATCCAAATGATAGGATCCACGTCGTACTGCTAGAATCAATGTATTTTTAGGAGTTGCATGAGACATCGTAAATTCAGTCGTCGTAACTTCGTACCCATGCCCACGCAATACGAGGACGCGCATAAGGTCTGTCATATGAGCTGCAATTTCGCGGCGTAAATGTGGATTCAAAAACGCGGGACGCAGCGGGTTTTCAACTCGCTTATCACCTAAATTCTTCCAATGCCTCGCCAGTTCCGCTTGGCAACAGGGCGCTACAGCAATAAAATCCGACTTAAGTTTAATAGCGAGGGCGAGAGCATCATCAGTTGCGGTGTCGCATGCATGCAAGGCAACGACAGCATGGGGCCTCGATGCTTTGAGGGTTTCGGCGTCAACTGCAGATTCTTTGCCCTGCACCGCAGATGTCCAATCAAAACCCGCTATCGAGCTTTCGGCAAAGGCCAGCATATCCGAGAGCTTCATTTCCTCAGCATTAGTTCGGTTCTTGGTAATTAATTTAGAATTTGTATCAATCCCTAAAAGCCATGCAGGATGTTGCCAAAGTGTTTGATAGGCCCAAGCCAGTAAGAACGTCAAAAAAGAACTACCGCATCCAGCGTCTAAAATTCTTACCTTCGCATGACGCGCATTCAGATCCTGCAAGAATGGTTTAAATTGATTGAGGAGGTGGTTAATCTGAATATACTTGCGAGTCGCATCTGCAGACATTGAACCATCTTGATTTAGTATCCCTAATATTCTCAGAAGTTCTGGTGCCGTGGTTGGCAAAACAGAGTATTTATGACCATCAGTTAGCTTTTTTAAACGTTCTGGTGTCCAATGGGTCGAAACTCTGCTAACAAAGTCGGCTTGCATCTTCATTCTATATTCCAAACTTCAAAGATAAATGAACACATCTATGACTCGAGACTCACTCAATTTAAAACCGCACTCAGACATACTTATGAAAAAAATCGAAGGGTTATTGAACGCCCGCGGCTTTAGTTACGATCGGCCACATGCCATTGCCGATGCCATCATGAAGCAGTCGGACTTCTACGCGAAAAATCCTCAAAAGTCCACGCCTTGGCACGAGCCTTGGTGCCAAATCGCGTATATCGCATATTATCTACCCTTAAACTGGTGGCGCCTGGCAACAGCTACCGGACGTGGCCTTGAAGTCGGCTTCTTTGACGGTTGGGACAAATTTGTCGACTTTGGAAGTGGCCTAGGTAGCGCTTCCTTGGCGTTTGAATCCCACGGTCTAAAATTCAATGGCGGCGGCCTTAGTATCGAGATCTCCAAACCTGCGGTAGCAATCCATAAGGAGCTTCACCTGGGCAACCTTATCGAACTCATTTGGCAGCAGGGGGAGCCTAAAGCTGCTGCTGTCGACGGCAGCACCCTCGCTGTTTTTTCCTATTCTTTTACTGAGCTCAAAACGCTTCCGTCTTGGGCTGAACAATGCGGTGGTATTCTCTTGGTGGAACCCGCAACAAAAGAAGACGGGCGCAGGCTCCTAAAGGTCCGCCAAGATTTAATCAATAAGGGCTGGTACGTGGCGGCGCCTTGTACTCATCAAGGTATGTGTCCATTGATCGACAGTGAACGCGATTGGTGTCATGACCGCGCAACCTGGCAGCAGCCTGTTGAATTACTTCGACTTGAACAACACATGCCCATCAAAAATGGGACATTGCCATTCTCTTATTTAATGCTGACAAAGAATAAACCAACGACATCAACTTCGAGTCATCAGATGAGGGCCAGAATGACCGGAGATTTTCAAGAATTCAAAGGATTTGGCAAACAACTGATTTGTCGCGGACCAGAACGAGAATTCTTGTCCTGGCAAAAACGCGATTTTAAAAAAAACGATTATCCTAAGATCGCTAGAGGCGATCTAGTGACCATCAAAGAAGATCTTGAAAAAAAAGGCAATGAGCTCCGTCCCAAGAAAGCAGATGACATCAACGTTATATACTAAATCTTCTCATTGCGGGCCTGCCAACTGTTCCAATTAATAGCCTAATCCTGCTGATTTTTCACAAACCGATTTGCCACCATATAAATCATATTACAGAGATCCTCTGTATTAGATCCACGCTCCATAACTGCTGCTGGCTGTTGAGCACCTAACAACACTGGACCAATTCCAGTTGAACCTGTAATCGCAGAAAAGATCTTATAAGCGGTATTCGCACTTGAAAGGTCAGGAAACACTAGCACATTGGCTTGACCTTTGAGATTGCAGAATGGAAAATCTCGTTCTTGAAGTTTTTCATTAAGAGCAATGTCTGCCTGAATCTCACCATCAAAGATAAAATCGACTTCTCGTTCTCTCAGAATCGAAACGGCATTGGCCACACGTTGGCATTTCTCGTGACGATTACTACCAAAGCTCGAAAAACTTAACATTGCTACTCGCACGGTCTCATCGGTATATTGACGTGCAAAATGCGCGGTATTCTCAGCAATATCTGCAAGTTCTGCTGCAGTAGGTTCAACGCAAACGGTGCAGTCCGCAAGGAAGTACATGCGCTTATTCCAGGAGAACATATAAAGGCCATTCATAATACGACCAGGCTTGGTCTTA
>CAZUYQ010000128.1:13764-14190 GCA_964624705.1 uncultured Polynucleobacter sp. | reverse complement strand
GGTTTAAAATCGAGCACTTTTCATTATTTATATTGAGTGGAATTCTTTCGTGGAATTTGTTCCAGCAAAGCTTGAGCGTCGGTGTTCACTCGATCGTGGCAAATGGCAGCCTTTTACGTAAGGTGCAAGTCCCGGCCTCCTTGTTCCCTGCCGTGAGCGTTTGCTCGGTCTTAGTTAATTTTGCGCTAGCGTTGGGACCATTTATTATCATTGCTTTGGTGACCGGACTGCAGCTAACGGCTTGGATTTTTCTTTTACCGGTAATCGTACTGCCTTATATTTTATTTATTTATGGGATTTCGCTGGTGCTATCTAGTTTAAATGTTTCTTTTCGAGATATTGGCCACACGCTAGAGCCGCTTTTGACCATGCTTTTTTATGCAACACCCATTGTTTATCCCATGGCATCCCTGCCAGAAAAATATC
>CAZUYQ010000128.1:0-13592 GCA_964624705.1 uncultured Polynucleobacter sp. | reverse complement strand
AGTTGTTAGCCTTTTGATTGGAATTTTTGCATACAGGAGTCAGCGTGACAGCTTTGTCTATAACCTCTGACGCCGCTGAGACCATGGTTTCCGTAAAAGATGTCACGGTTACTTATAAAATGTCTTCGGTTCGTTACAACACCCTAAAAGAAATGGTACTGGCACGTCTCTCTGGAAAACACCGGTCGGTCGTGAATAATGCCCTGACTTCAGTTAGCTTAGACGTGAAACGTGGACAGTGTGTGGCGTTCGTTGGTCATAACGGTTGTGGTAAATCGACACTTCTAAAAGTGATTGCCGGCATTCTCAAACCAAAAGCCGGTACTGTTACGACCGTTGGTCGTGTTGCTCCGTTGATTGAACTCGGTGCAGGCTTTGACCCAGAGCTCACCGGTCGCGAGAACGTGTATCTTTCTTGTAGTTTGATGGGACTTACGAGACGTGAAATTGATCAAAAAATTGGAGATATCTACGCGTTTTCCGAGTTAGGCCGTTTTTTTGATGCGTCTGTAAAAACATATAGCAGCGGTATGTATATGCGCCTTGGATTTTCTTGCTCGGTTGCTATCGATGCGGACGTGCTATTGATCGATGAGATTTTGGCGGTTGGAGACGCCAATTTTCAGCAAAAATGCTTGAATCGAATGACTGAGATTAGAAAAAGCGGTGCAACTATTATTCTAGTATCGCATGACATGAATATCGTTAAGCAAATGGCTGACCATGTTTTGGTTTTAGATGGTGGTGAAGCAGTCTTTGAGGGTCAGGCCCGCGACGCGGCGGTTTTCTATGACACACTAATGTCTGAAAAAAGAAGACTCTCGATCAACCCCTACGACGATAAAATTTCAGGCCAACGGGATCAGATTCTTGCCCATTTGAAACAGACCGTGCAACGAGGGCGCATCCTCGATGGCAAAATCCGCTGTGACGGCGGAGAAATGACTGTTATTGCAGGCAAGCCTTGGTCTTTGGAGATTGAGTTTGAACTCTATCAAGATTTCTTGGAACCTGTTTGCGTAGGTTTTGCGGTCCATGATTTTAGGGATATTCGGGTTGGCGGCGGGAATTCAAATGAATTTAAAACCAAACTCTCAATTCCTCCGATATCCCAGATGCCTCTGACAAAAAAAGGCGTCCATCGTATCGTTTTCGAATTTCTTGGATCTAATTTCGCGTCCGGATCATATCATTTATTTTTAGCACTTCACGACCATCAGATCGATCAAGCCCTAGACTTGGTTAATCGAGGCTATACTTTTGCAGCGAAAAATTTGGCTGATCCTATCAATCGGGATCATGATCTTATTAACTTTAGTAGCCTGACTTCCGGTCTGCAAATTTCTTAGGGAGTTTTGGTAATGGCAACGAATACTAAACAATCGAAAATAAAGCGTAAGCTATATATTATTCTTGCGTCACCCTTCATTGGACGACTGACTAGAAAGATTGCTTATTCCTTGATGATGCTAACAAAGTGGATTTATCATATTGCCACTAAAGTGCACCATACCTTGCCTTATGTGCGAGAACTCGATACGCGGGTTTTTCAAAGTACGCTGGAAGTTCTTTCGAATTATTATTACCATCTTGGTAATTCAACCGAGCACTTTGAGTATAAACCACTTATAAGTGTGCTTATCCCGGTCTACAAAACGGATCATAAATTTCTTCGCGAAACCATACTCTCGGTCACCCAACAGGTGTACGATAATTGGGAAATTTGCATTGTCGATGACTGCTCAAAAGACGAGAAAATCACGGCAATCATTTTGGAGTTTCAGCGTCTATTTCCTTCGAAGATAAAATTTACAACGAATCCGGAGAATTTGCATATTGCTGGAACATCGGCGCGTTGCCTGGCATTGGCAAGCGGCGACTATATAGCATTGTTAGATCATGACGATCGATTCGTTCCCCATGCCCTTGCAGAAGTAGTCCGTTTTATTAATTTAAATCATCAACCAGATATTTTGTATTCAGATGAGCGTTTGATTGATCAAGACGGCAAAAAAATCGACGTGCCGTATCATAAACCTCGATGGTCCCCACTTATCCATCTCAGTGTAAACTACACGACCCATCTATCTGTATATCGTCGGAGTCTGGTTGAAAAAATAAATGGTTTCCGCGCAGGTTTTGATGGCTCACAGGATCACGATCTTATGCTTCGAGCTGTAGAGGCATCCGCTAAGCCGGTGGTCCATATTCCGATCTGTCTCTATCAGTGGCGAGCGCACCAAGCAAGCACCGCTGGCTCTTTAACAGCCAAACCTTACGCAGCAACATCGGGTGAGAAAGCGGTTTCAGAAGCCCTTGTTCGCAGAGGTTATTCAGGGGAGGTCGAATTTTATAAGAACACTCTTCATTATCGGTTGCGAGTGTCTATAATAGAGCCGCTTCCGCTAGTCTCCATAATTATTCCTTCTAAAGATTCGTATAAGTATATTGAGGGTTGTCTGCGCTCAGTGTTTGCGAAGACGACTTATGCAAATTATGAAATTTTGATTTCGGATAACGGCTCAACTAGCCAGGATGTTTTAGATCTGTATGCCAAATACAAAAAAGAGCATCCCACTCGTTTTGAGGTAGTCTTAAAGTTTGCCGCGTTTAATTTTGCCGCCCAGGTTAATCGAGCAGCAAAGATTGCTAGAGGCCAATATCTTCTGTTGTTAAATAACGATACGGAAGTTCTGACTCCTGACTGGATTCAAGAAATGTTAATGTTTGCCCAAATGAAAGAAGTCGGTGCTGTTGGCTGTAAACTTCTGTTTAAAGACGGGACTATTCAGCACGCTGGTATTTACGGGCATGACCGTCTCATTGCTAATCATACGGGTTATACTTTAAAAAAAGACGATGACCGATATGCTAATTATTTGAATACCGTCCATGAATGCCTAGCCGTAACAGCCGCATGTCTTCTTGTTTCGAAGGAAAAATATTTTTCGGTAGATGGTCTTGATGAATATTATCTACCAAATGGTTATGGAGACCTGGCTCTTTGTTTAGAACTGCGCCGAAGGGGCTTTTCAAGTGTCTTCACCCCCTATGCGGAGCTTGTTCACTATGAATCTCCAACTCGCGGGATCACAGTTGAATATTTTGAGCACCTGGTGGTTTTGAGTAAATATAGTAATGAGTTGCTTTTAGATCCATATATGAATCCAAATTTATTGCGAGATAGATATTTCACAGTATACGAAGCCTATAAAATGTCAGATTTAACTGAGAAGCAGATGCAGTTCTTTTTGAATACACCTCGATCGGACTGGAAGAAATGTGCAAAAGAACTTAATTATGCTCGCAGTGAGAAAAAAGCACTGGCAACAGACGTGACATAAAATCGTTTTATTCAGAAAGATGACCCTAATGCCAATTTTTGTTATCGGCGGTATATTTTGATGTGGAATCAATTAACTGAGAAAATCTCGGCGCGGCGTGCGCTGGACGTGACTTTTTTCCTACTTGTCCTACTTCACCTGATTTTTATTAGAAAATATGGTGTTAATACGCCTTGGATGGACGAGTGGGACGCTATTAGGCCAGGTAATTTGGATTATACCTTGCATATGGATTGGCTTTTCGCATCACACAATGAACACCGTATTGTACTAACAAAGTTTTTAAATTGGGTGCAGCTCCATATCGATGGGCTCAATTATCGGCACACTATGTACGCGAATTTTTTTCTATATGCGGGAATTGTTTATATTCTGAGAGAATGGTTCTTAGTAACCATTTGGCAGAAGTTCATATTTACCTGTTTTGCACTATCTACATTATCGGTCGAAAATTTTTCCTGGGCTTTTCAAAATCAGTTTCATTTTTTCATTCTATTTTTTCTGCTGTCTCTCTACTCTTCGCGTTATTTTGGACGTTTATGGTGGATGGCCCCAGTATTGGCGACGATCGGCGTTTATTCCTTTAGTTGCGGTGTTATCTGCATGGCATCTATGATCGCCTATTGGGTGTATCAGATCGTCACCGATAAAGATAAGATCGCGCTACAGATATTGCGGATTATGTGTGGTGTCGTAGTCCTGGGATTCTGGGGCTCGCAATTTCAACCAAATCCGGGCCATCCCCCGATGGCTATGCCTTGGTCACAAGCATTCTGGGCATATTTTTCCAATATCGTGTCACTGCCTTTGGGCTACGATCACTATAAATCGCTGATTCCAGGTGCAATAATCTTAGGGCTATATGTCTATTTTTTACTTACACTCGTAAAAAATAAAGATCGCTGGGTTGTTCTTCAGCGGCATCAGGCCTTGGTATTTTCGAGTTTAACAGGGTTTGCGTGTCTTGCCTTGATAACAGCCAGTCGTGCAGGTTTTGGAGTTTGGCAATCAAAATCAAGTCGATACGCCGAAGTTGGTATTCTTATACTACCGGCTATTATTTTATCGATCGAGAAGATCGAAACGGTTTTTAGGTTTCGTCCTTTTTACATGAAAGTTTTTATAACAGTTTGCTTGCTTTTTCCTTTGACGGATAATTTTAAGTTTGCGAGGGCTTACAGAGATGGGTCGTTTACCAAGCAGCAATCGCAAGACTGTATTGATGAATACTTTCTTGGCAAGAATAATGGTGACTGTCCAGGTTACATTGCCAATATTGCAGATCGACTGGAATACGCGACGAAGCTTGGACTGAAGTTTACGAGGTGATCACCTTGCAATGATCTATGTGCTCGCGATATCCGGCTTAAGATGATTCGTCCATCATAATGTCGGCTAATTGTTCGAAACTGACCTTGGGTTGCCATCCGAGACGCTTAATGACGTTTGGTTTACTGACCAGGATTTTATATTCAGATATAAAATTTGGTTTTTGAATAACGTAATCTTCCCAGTTTTTACCTATTTTTTTAAAGCAGTAATCGAGCCATTCTTTAATGCTATATGCCAATCCGCTGCCAATAACTGCCTCAAAACTAATATTTTTTTCTTGGTTTACCAGAGTCCAAACGGCTTCTACGATATCACCTGCGAAACTAAATTCTTTTTTAACTTCAATATTTCCGAGCTCTAGTTTTTCTCGACTACCGTTTGCAATCCGTTTCACCGCCGCAGTGATTTTTTGATTTACATGCTTCTCTGTGCGCAATGGACTATCATGATTGAAAAAATAACCGACAAAAACTTTTATGCCGAAGGTGTCTCGGTAATACCGCGCCGCATAGGTAGAATGAATTCTCGCGACAGAATAAGCGCTAGAGGCAGAAAAGGGCGTCATTTCGTCAATGGGTAGATCATCATTTTTAAACTGTAGTGCACTTCCAGATAAAAACACCTTGCAATCGGGTTGGTACTTACGAACGCATTCGAGAATATTTAAAGTGCCTGTCGAGATGGCATTGTGATTGTCAAACAAGGCTTCGTGATGAGTTGAGGAATTTGCAGCGAAGTGAAATATAAAATTCGGCTTATGACATGTCACTATATCTTCTACGAAAGAATAGTCGGAAACATCACCTAAAACGGAACTGTTCTTCCGAGATATGCCTATAACATCAATAGGAGAATTTTGTTTTTTTAGTAGTTCGGTCAGATAGAATCCGTCCTGACCGTTGCTACCAAAGATTATAGCTTTCATTCAAATGATTTCGATTTCAGGCATTGGGAAAATAAACTTTCCACCGTTCGCTAAATATTCTGTCTCTCTTGCTAAAATATCATTTTTGAAATGCCAAGGTAGGACAAGGAAATAGTCTGGCTTCATGGCTCGCGCCTCTTTATCTGAAACGATTGGGATATTTGTGCCCGGAGTATAGCAGCCAAACTTCTCTTCGTTAACTTCTGCAATGCAGGGGATCTGTTCTTTGGTAAATTTACAGAATTGAAGAAGAACATTCCCCTTAGTGCTAGCGCCGTAACCGATGATTTTCTTTCCGTCGTCAACAAGAGAGTTTATTAAGCTCGTCAGATCTTTTCTGTGGTTGTAGACATTCTGTTCGAAGTCTCGATAGGGCTTTGGCGTGTCTAGGCCCATATTATCCTCTTGGTTGAGCATCCAGTTAATGACGGGTAAATTCGACTTATACTTGGCGTCCATCTTGCAAGCTGTCACGGCAAAGCTGCCACCATTGACCGCGTTCATTTGAACATCGATCACTCTTAATCCATTTTTGCGCAGAAGATTGTTAACGACTCTAAAGGAATAAAATTCCAAGTGCTCATGGCAAATCGTGTCATAAGATTTTGTACGTAGCATACTTGGCATATAGCTTTGCTCAAAATGCCATACACCGTCATTGGCGAGTACAGATTCAATATCTCGGACAAATTTGTTCGGATCTTCTAGATCATAAAACATCGCAATGGACGTGACTATCTTTGCTTTGTCCTTGGGGAAAGACGCGGTGAAAAGATCTGCACTAAAAAAATCGGGGAGTAGTGAAATACCTTCACTGTAAAAAGCTTTAAATTTTTTGCCGGTCGGATCAATACCCACTCTTCTACATTTAGTTTTATAAGCTTTAAGAGACGTGGCATCGTTGCTGCCAATATCGATGACGAGATCTTTTTCTGTTGGTTGAGCGAGTTTTTCTAAGAAATTAATCTTATTCGAAAGGTGGCGGACCATTGAGGCATTGAGACCTGAACGATATCCATAGTTGTCACCGTACATTTCACCAAGATCATAGGAATGCTTAAGTTGGAGTAGACCGCTATCCGGGCACCAAACTAAATCGAGTGGGCCTTTTGTAACGGCTTCGCTCGTTGACTTAGGAAATACACCAGTTAGGCTTTGTTCGCCGAGAGAGAGCATTGTGATCAGGTTATTGCTGCCACTTATTCTACACTTTGTGATCTCTTTATAACGCATTGAGAGTTCATCCTTTCACATTTCTATTTTAGTTTTTCGAAACCATCTGATTTTGCGATATCAAAACGTCGGCGATTTAAGAGCGTTTCCATAAACAATTTAAACAACAGTTTTAGGCTGCGGCTAATTTCCAAACTATCCATTTTCGAGCTCCCATATGTGCGGGCATGCAAATTGATAGGGATTTGATTGATCTTAAATCCATTTAAAAAGAATATATACAAGCTTTCAAAAAAGAAGCCGTAGCCTTTCGATGAGACTATGTCCCAAGCATAAGAAGGTACGGAGCTAAGGCGATAAAAGCGCAGGCCACCAGTAGCATCGTAGGGCATTTTTAGTAAGAGTCGGGTTAAAAAATGCCCACAACGTGTAAGTGTCTTACGGTATAAATTCCAACCTACGAGACTGTTTTGTTTAAGGTAACGAGATGCCACAACAATATCGTATCCTTGGGCTGCAGCAAGGAGGATTGGTAAAGACTCGGGCGGGTGCGTGAAATCACAATCCATTGTAATAATGCTATCGTAACCGTTGTCATACGCCCAAGTTATTGCCGCTAAATGTGCACTGCCGATACCCTGTTTGTCAGACCGATGCATGACATTTAAACGGGGGTATGAATTCTTTAGTTGATTTAAAATGATGCCGGTGCCGTCGGGTGAGTTGTCATCGACAAAAAGTAAGTCAGCATCTAGTTTAAGAGCATCGATTTCTTTTATGAGCTGAGGTGCGTTATCTCTTTCATTGTATGTTGGAACGGCGACAAGTAACTTCATTATTTACATAGCCTCATGACGTTCCACATCCATTCCTTGGGTGTCCCTCGCGCATCGTTATGAAAATGGTCGAGAAGGCTTTTGTTGACTTTCAAAAAATGCCAGCAAGAATGAGATAGAACAATTTAGACGGTGGCGGCGTTTAATGCAATACCTCATTTTTGCTTATCTAACGCGCTCGAATGAAGAATAATATTCAAATATAATAAACGATGTATCAGCTAGTGGAAATAATCGCGTCTGCCCAAAATCTGCCCACTATGATTTATTCTTATGTCAAGAGGCCGGTAGTTGGCAAATTTGAACAGATTCGCAAGGCGTGACCAGGCAGTTGGGGCGCTCATTATAAGAAACTTAATCTGTACAGTTCCATGCTTATTGCAATACATTAAGATCTTAAATCTATATTGAACGAGGATTTCATGGGAAAAAACGTACTCATCACAGGGATTACCGGGCAAGACGGAAGTTACCTGGCCGAGCTATTACTGGAGAAGGGTTATAACGTTTTTGGCGTGGTTCGACGTCTGAGTACGCCGAACTATGGTAGAATCGAGCATTTAAGAAAACATATTACGATTCTCGATGCCGATCTGCATGATGCCATGTCTTTATTAAATGCAGTCGAAGCGGCACAACCTACTGAAGTTTATAATTTGGCTGCTCAAAGCTTTGTAGCAACGAGTTGGCAGCAATCAGTTTTAACCGGAGACTATACAGGCGTGGGTGTGACGCGGATGTTGGATGCGTGCCGGAAAGTTAATCCACAGATTCGCTTCTATCAGGCAAGTTCCAGTGAAATGTACGGCAAAGTCGTTGAAACTCCTCAAAAGGAAACGACGCCATTTTATCCGAGAAGCCCTTATGCAGTTGCAAAATTATACGGACACTGGATCACGGTAAATTACCGCGAGAGTTTTAATATGTATGCGGTGAGTGGCATTCTATTCAATCATGAATCACCGAGACGCGGCATTGAATTTGTAACGCGAAAAATCACTGATGGCGTGGCTCAGATTAAAGCTGGTAAGGCAAAAAAACTTGTTTTAGGTAACTTGGACGCAAGAAGAGACTGGGGCTTCGCAAAGGACTATGTGGAGGCGATGTGGATGATGTTGCA
This sequence comes from uncultured Polynucleobacter sp., assembly GCA_964624705.1. Taxonomy (GTDB): domain Bacteria; phylum Bdellovibrionota_B; class Oligoflexia; order Oligoflexales; family RGVZ01; genus CAMDKS01. Next base: position 4,862 of record CAZUYQ010000128.1, on the reverse strand, counting down.
GCAGCCCACCGCTGAGGATTTAGTGATTGCCACCGGTGAAATGCATTCAGTACGCGAATTCTGTGAAGTCGCCTTCGCAAGGGTGGGTCTAAACTGGCAAGACTACGTAGTTGTTGATGAGAAATTCATGCGTCCCGCAGAAGTCGAGCTTTTACTGGGTGATGCCTCTAAAGCAAAGAAGAAACTTGGATGGAAACCCAAGACCACGTTTACAGAACTGGTGCATATGATGGTCGATGAAGATTTGAAACTTCACAGTGTGAAGTCATAGGAGAATCAATGAAAATTTTCGTCACGGGCGGTGCGGGGTTTATTGGATCGGCAGTCATCCGACGTGGTTTAGCGTCGAGAAATTGGGAAATTATCAATATTGATAAACTTACCTATGCTGGCAATCTCGAATCGCTGAAATCCGTTGAGAAAAATCCGCGTTATACATTTGAAAAAATTGATATCTGCGATCGTACTGCACTACAGGCTTGTATCCAAAAGCATAAGCCAGATGGTATTATGCATTTGGCCGCAGAGAGTCATGTCGATCGTTCCATCGATGGACCTGGAGATTTTATACAGACTAATATTATTGGTACCTATACTCTACTTGAAGTAGCGAGAGCGTACTGGTCAGAGCTTGCCGCCGATAAAAAATCAAGATTTCGGTTTCATCATATTTCAACAGATGAGGTTTATGGGACATTGGGTGAGACGGGGTTTTTTACAGAAGAGACGCCTTATCAACCAAATTCACCTTATTCGGCTTCGAAGGCCTCCAGTGATCACCTTGTAAGAGCTTGGCATGAGACCTACGGTCTTCCGACAGTGACAACAAATTGTAGTAATAATTACGGGCCTTATCATTTCCCCGAAAAATTAATTCCCCTTATGATCTTGAATGCCCTCGACGGTAAGAACTTACCAATTTATGGCAAGGGCGATAATGTGCGAGATTGGCTATATGTCGAGGACCATGCCGAAGCTTTGCTTACAGGCTTTGAAAAAGGCCGCTTGGGTGAGACTTACAATGTTGGCGGTAATAACGAAAAACAAAATATTGAAGTCGTAAAAGCCATTTGCTCTCTGCTAGATGAGTTAAAGCCAAGAAAAGACGGTAAAAGCTACACAGAACAAATGACTTTTGTGAAAGATCGCCCAGGGCATGACAAGCGCTATGCGATTGATGCTACAAAAATTATGAAAGAATTGAAGTGGGAGCCGGCTGAAACCTTCGAATCCGGTATTCGCAAAACGGTACTTTGGTATCTTGAGAACCAGGAATGGTGTCATCATGTCCAGGATGGTAGTTACCGCCGTGAACGCCTTGGTTTAAGCTGAAATTGAATCGTGTTTGGGCGATCTTCTTTGAAAGGAATCAAACCATGACGACTGCGAAACTTGCTGTTGTGGGACTTGGGTATGTGGGCTTGCCAGTTGCAGCGACATTTGCGGCTGAAATGGAAGTTCTCGGTTTTGATATTTCCGAAGCGCGCGTGGCGGAGCTTAAAAAAGGCCGTGATAGTACCGGCGAAGTTTCAGAAAAAGAGATGGGACTTGCTCGCGGTCTTACATGTACGACCGATCCCAAGGAACTTGCTCAAGCAGATGTCGTGATCGTCTGTGTTCCTACCCCTGTTGATGATTCAAAGCGTCCGGATTTCACTCCCCTCGTTAAGGCTTCGGAAACGGTCGGTCGTCATATGAAGAAAGGGGCCATCGTTGTCTATGAGTCGACGGTGTATCCGGGAGCCACAGAAGAAGTTTGTATTCCTATATTAGAGAAGTTTTCTGGGAAGAAGTGGAAGACGGATTTTTATGTCGGGTATTCTCCCGAGCGCATCAATCCAGGTGATAAAACTCACACGCTTGCTACCGTCAAGAAAGTTGTCGCCGGGGATACTACCCAGACGTTAAAGACTTTAAGTCAACTATACGGCCGCATTGTGAAAGCGGGTATCCACGAGGCTGAGAGTATTAAAGTCGCCGAAGCTGCGAAGATTATCGAAAATACGCAGCGCGATCTCAATATCGCTCTTATCAATGAATGCGCTATGATTTTTCATAAGATGGGTATTGACACGAAAGCGGTTCTTGATGCGGCAGGAACAAAATGGAATTTTCTTGATTTTAGACCAGGCCTTGTTGGTGGGCACTGTATCGGCGTCGACCCCTATTATTTAACTGAAAAAGCGATGATGTTAGGTCATCATCCGGAAGTGATTTTAGCCGGACGTCGCATCAATGACGGCATGGGAAAATGGCTTGCCGAAGAGACTGTAAAATCGATGATTCATAGTGGAATATCGATCAAAGGTTCAAAAGTCGCGGTCTTGGGAATTACCTTTAAAGAAAATGTTCCTGACCTGCGTAATAGTAAGGTCGTGGACGTGATCCGAGAACTTAAGGCCTATGGCATCGAGATCTTTGTTCATGATCCAATGGCAGATTCAAAAGACGCTGAGCATGAATATGGTCTTACCCTTGTCGACTTTGAGAAGCTGCCTAAGTGCGATGCGTTGATTTTGGCCGTCGGCCATAAGCAGTATCGCGATCTGGGACTCAAGGGCCTTGCTCAAAAGACTGCAGAAAAAGCCGTTTTTGTGGATGTAAAATCTATTTTTAGTCGTGAAGATGTTGAAAAAGTTGGGTTAAAATCCTGGAGATTGTAATCCCCAAGTCGGTCTATCCTTGACCGACTTAGGGCAACGTTAACGATGACAAAACAGATCGTTGAAATCTGGAACAAGCTGCCATTCCTGGCGTCTGGCTTCCCGAAATATGACTTATTCCCTCTTTCAATTCGTCAATGAGATGCCACCGTAGTACTTTACGCTTACGGGTGCCATCCGCCATCGGAGCCATATCCTGGCAACTTAAAAAGAATCCAACCATCTAAAATATTTGAAAACGGCAACCATTCGGTTCCGGCAGGAACACGATTTAGGAATTTTTGTGAGAGGCCTTTGCGTAACCTCGACATGACCTTGTGGCCGCTGCACCATCTGCTTCCCTCGTATCTAATAGTGCTTAGGGCGTCTTCAAGTTCTTCTTCATATAGAAGAGCGAGTAACTCGGCGCGCTTTAACAATCCGTTCGGACAGCTAAAGAAGTATTCAAGGACACGCGCTTGTAACGACCGCGGATGGACTTGAAACTCAGACCCGTCCACCTTAACAGTGTTCGGGTCGGTGATGCGGACCTCTGGGATGCGAACTCGATTCTCTTTAGAAAGCGGCATTTTAGAAACTAAATTCATTGAGTTTTTCCTTACGGCTAAAATTGATTTTTCTGGAGGGTTATCTCCGGTTCTGGGCTCTGTATACATCAGGTGGGGTAAATTCCGATTCTCCCCCATTGATCTGTGAAAAAAATATTTAATAAAATTGTCCGTCTGCTCCTTCGCCTGGAAGTTTGTATAGGAGCCACGAGCTTTTTTGGGCCGTGTAGTGAAACCAGTAGGTTCCCTCTGGGACAACACCCTGAAATTTTTGACGAAACTCAATCCTGAGACGCGACAAAAGGCGGTTTAAGCACTGCTCTCGGGACCTTACACAGCGGTCTGAGGTCGAACTATTCTTGTGTGAGGGTGGTGTAATCATCTGAACGAGCGCCTCCCTAGTCATGGCTCGGCGGGTATCTCGCATAAAGGCAGTGATGATTTTGGATGCTAGGGGCTTACGAGCGAGACTGAGTCGCACGCCGTTGCAGTGAAATCTTTTACCGTGCAATTCCATTTTTGGATGAAGTTGAATTGAAGTCAGTCGCGTCTTACGATGAACAAAATGCGGTTCCATGTCTTATCTCTCCCAAGGACATTGCTTTTTGATGTTAGCCATCTTGCTTGTACGCACAGGGAAATAAGAGTCTTGAACAAATTCGTCAATCTGTCAGCGAAGGATAGAAGATAGAAGATTTGTGCTAAGCTTCGAATGCTTAAGAAAAAAAAGAAATGAAATTATTTTTTGTGGGTGTCCCAGACTGTCGCAACTAGCGGCTCAGATAGTCTCGGAGACCCTTAATTGCAGAGCGCCCCATGGCTAGGACGGCTTCTTCCGCATTTCCACCAATATGCGGTGTAAAATAAAAACCGTCTTGAATCAAAAATTCTTCAGAGAGAAGAGGTTCTTCTGGAAAGACGTCGCTGGCATATCCAGCAATTCTCCTGGCTTTCACGGCGGCCGTGGTTGCTGCAAAATCAATAACATTACCGCGAGAGGTATTGACGACAAGTAAGTTCGGCTTTGCATGCTTAATTTGCTCTTCACCAAACATATTTTTCGTCGTGAGCCCGCCTGGCACGTGAAATGTAATGATATCCACGGCTTGAATTATTTCATCGTAAGACAGCTGTGTAATGCCCAGTTCGCTCGCTTCTAGGGATTTATCAAGGACATCATGATAAAAAATTTTCGCATTAAATATCTTAAGAATTTTTGCAAGATCGTAGCCAACATGGCCTAGACCTACAATTCCAATGGTGCGATTACTTAATTGAAAGCCGCCGCTCTTTTCCCAGAGGCCATTTTGCATCTTGTCGGCAGTGCGAAAAATATTGCGACAGTGACCGAGCATAAATCCAAGCGTAAGTTCTGAGACACTACGTTTGTTGACTCCAGCTTCCCAACCAAAATGTAGTAATTTTTCAACTACGTTTTTATGAAACGGATCTGTCCCAACAATAACGGCGTCTGCTTCGGTAGAATTTAGCCATTCGATAATGGATGCATCAGTCCATTTCCTATCAAAAGTATTTACGACAATTTTTTCGGCAAGTTCACTCGCCTCGGATACTAATTTTTGATGCTTTGAAAAAGACGGCGACGTGACAGCAATGCAACGAAACTTCTTCACTGATTATGTCCTTTTGG
>CAZUYQ010000127.1:7612-14338 GCA_964624705.1 uncultured Polynucleobacter sp. | reverse complement strand
GTGGGTTATGAATCCACCGCTCTAACCATCTGAGCTACCTCGCCTTAGGGAGCGTTAGTATTTAATGGAATTCCTGAGTTATGTCAATGAGTTTACAAGGCTTGGCTAAAGGGTTGGTCTTAAAAAAGTCTATAATATTTATGTGTTATATTGGTCGCTCATTTGTACCTTCCATTTTTTTAGCGCTTACTACAAACCAAAAATGGCAAAAAGTCGCCGCTGGATCTCGAGCTAAAACTCGTAAGTCCTCTATCGCCTGATGGCCCCGTTCTTGATCCTCGGGGGGTAAATAGTAGTTGAGGCTTGGCAGCAATGTTCGGGCTAGAAATTCGATTTCAGCACCATCTCCAATGATGGGTTGTGCTTCTACATTCACGTCTGAGAAGTTGGATTGCTTCAAATAAGGTGCGAGCATACGTCCGACATTTGGGTCGCCACCGAGACGACGCTGACCTTGTTGAACGGCCGACCAAAATTTCGCAAAAGACACGGGTGCTGGTTCAAAGAACATACAATCGCGATCAGCGTCTTCAATAATGACGATTCCATCGTGACGAAGAACTCGTCGAATTTCTGCGAGAGCTTTCATAGGATTATTGAGATGCATAAAGACAAGTCTTGCGTAGACCAAGTCAAAGGAATTGTCGCCGAAGGGCAATGCATATGCGTCTGCCTCTTGAAACGAGAGGTTGCCACTTGCCCTATTGGAAATGGACTCGAGAAGCTCAGCACTCCGGTCGATGCCAATGACGTCAGCTTGAGCAAATAGTGAGGCTAGTAATTCTGTTCTTATTCCTTGGCCACAGCCAATTTCCAATACGTTCTTCGGAATACTCTTACAGTGACGTTTCACGAGATCAGTGAAACCATCAAGACGCATACGGGCTCGCTCGTGTAAAAACGCCGCCTCTTTTTCTCGACCGATCAAATTTTCGAATTGATAGGAGCCTTGCGGTGCTGAATTCATAAAGACCTCACAAATTTAGAAAACGCAATACTTAGATCTAGGCTGCCATAAGTTTGCAATTGATTGCCAAGTTGATTTTCGCAGTATGTTATAGCTCTTTCGCCATCCTTCTTCATATCAAGTGCTACGACTTTAACACTCCGATGAGAGCGGTAACTTGACTGCTGCCAACCGAATATATTTTCGAAAAATTGATAACCCATCTGTTCGAGTGATCTTTCCCGCGGTGACTCTGAAACAAACGTACCCAGAATAAAAGCAATATTGTGTTTTTTTGCCATCTGCAAAAACCAGTAACGCAGAAGCATATTTAACCCTAGACCTCGGTGAGACGACGAAGTTGCAGCTCGACTTAATAATAAAACTGGATATTGTAAAGCAATAGGAAAATCCCAAGGGCACTCAAGCTTGCGCTCGACCATTTCTAGCTGATCAATCACTTCACCACGCATTGTTGCAACGATATGCTCGCCGTCTTGTGCGGCTAGCACATAGCTTTGATCATCAGAGGGATTCCAATTGAGCGAGTTTAAATCTAAGGAAAAACCAGATGCCTTGGCATATTCTTGTTTTCTTAAGAGGTCAATGGATGGGCTGTTTTTATTATCCGTAAAAAATATTTTTCTGGTCATCTTAGGCCTCAACTTGCTTGAAGTGATTGACTGTTCCACCTTGGTTTTCGCGAAGTAGAGGCGATAAAATAATTCTGTCAGATAGCCTGCCGAGGCAGCTTAAATTTGCAAAACCTGGACCTTGATTTAGTCCGGCTAGCATTGGGACATACAATGGGGCAGACAGATTTTCCAAGGAAAGATCAGCGCGAATTTTAGTTGCGAGTAAGTCCGATGTAATTTTCTTTCCCAAGGATAATTCCCATTTTTTCTTTGAAACCCTCGACAAGAGAGATAATAGACCCGATGCCTGATCAAAACCTGTGGCGATAACGACTTGTTGGTAGGAACTCTTAAAAGTCTTCCCACCATAAGTTATAGTGGTACTCACATCACTGGCTTCCACCGTCATGTGAATCACGCGCCCCGCCACAATACGATGTCTTTTCTCTTCATTTAATATCTTCATGGCATGTTCGGAAAATACGCCAAGATCAGTGCGAGCCATAAAATCCTTGCGATGAATTTCTTCGAGGTCTTTCCAGTTGTTGCGGTCTGGCTGACTATACATTTGATTTTCGTAGAAGTTTTCGGAGCGAGTCGCAATAAAGCCTTTGGGTGAGATAATATCAATCGTCATTGAAGGAGCATATTTTGCAAGCGCCAACAAAATCGAAGCTGCGTTCTCACCAGCACCAATGACAGCAAGACTTCCCATTGTCGGAAACTGAGCAGATTTAAGTGCGGCCCAGAATGATTCAAGATCAAAAACGGGCGGGACTATTGACAATTCACTCTGCAGGAACTCATCTCGTAATTTTCCTGGCCCAGTGACCATCACTTCATCAAAGGCAAGCGTCTCGATAGACTTTGTACCAATTGCACCGCGACATTCGACAATCCATCCCCCACCCGATTCATCTAACGATAAGACCTCAGCATGGATAAATGAAATATCGCCTGCGACTTGCTCATAAACCCAACGCAGATAATTAGCCCATCCTTGATGGCACGGCGCAGGCCTCCCGCGGTCAACCCAGTCTGAATAGCGACCTTGCTGAACCAAGAATGCCATCCAGGTAAAGTCAAGTAAGCGCCTTTGGATATCTTGGTCCAACCGAGCATCACCTACGCTTGTTTCGATTGGAAATACAACGTCCTTTTCGGGAGATGTACCTAAGATCATAGCGCCATTCGTGTAGCCGAAGTCACCCGACCAGTGAGCCGCGATCTCGTGTCGTTCAATAAGAGTGACATATGCTGAAGGAAAACCAAATTCAGCTAATACTTTTGATTTCACAGCGACTGCAAGGCCTTTGGGCCCTGCTCCGACAACGGCTAACGTTCTACGATGTCGGTAAGGATAAATCATAAACGACCTCCTTCGTCTGAGCATATAAGGGGAAATTTCTTGCGACTTGGTGGCCAATTTCAAGAGCGAATTTCAAGGCGGTCCCACCCCATCCCGAGACAACGAGGAGATGAGGGTGCGAAGGCGGAGCAATCATAAATCCCTGTCGGTCGGGTGCATAGCAGTCTGAGGCAGTCGACCTTGTCCATTTGTTCAGATTGTCTAGGGACGCCAACCGCCTTGGTTCGGGCACAGACAATGCGATTTCAGTAGGATCACTAAATCGACCAAACTCAAGGGTTTCACGATCAAAATAGTTTGGTAAATGTAAAAATCTGTTTTCACATCTTGACCGGTAGATGACAATTTCCTTGGAGATTAGAGGTAGCGAGATCCCCAACTCTTTTAACAGTGGTAACATAGCGACACCGCCAGCAAGGATAACTTGCTTCGCTCGGATGATCTGATTCTCCAGTTCAATCTTATAGTGGCTGTTTACTTGGCTAATACTTTGAACCATTTCGTCGTCAAATAATTTTGCTTCGCTATGGGTAATGAGTTCGTTGGAAAAACCGACGGCATTTAAGTGATTACCCGTTGATTCGTAAATAGCGAGGTCACTTGGATTCCAGTTAAATTGCGGAAATTCTTTCATTCCCCTAGCTGGCGTCACTATTTCGAAACAAGATCCGGCCTCATCCATAATACGAAGCGAAGCTTCAAAAGTTGAGTAACGATTTCGATTGAAGAAATACAGACTACCGCTTCTCACGTCCGAGCCTGAGACAACGCGCTCCCGTCTTAAGCGGCGATGGTGGACAGCGGACCGAACCGCTAATGTTGTATGGCGCGGATCCTCATGAAAGAGTCTCATCATAGCCCCAGACTGGGCCGTGGCACTGGAGGAGTTTCGACCACGATCGATGAGTGCGATGTTGTTGTGTCCTTGCTCTTTTAGAGAGAACAAAATGCTGCTACCGATGCAGCCGCCGCCTATAACGACAATGTCAAACTCATTCGTGTCCTTCATTGAACATGGCTCCAATCATTGATCCAACCTAAGGACACGATATTCAGTTTTTTTAGGATTAATCTCGATGTCTCAGGCATAAAAGGTTGCGCAAGTGTTGCAAATGACCGAATTAAGAGTGCTTTTGACTGATCAACCTCATGATGATTATGAGCAAGGTAATCGAGAAATTCATGAATTCTTGCTGCTGCACGGCGAAGATCTAATTTGTTTGGTGAAAGAAAAGATTCGATATCACGGGTGTAACGATTAGCTATGACGATAGCGTCGTTGTGTGAACTAGTGTCGCTTAGTGAAACTTTAGAGGTGTCTAGGCCACTAGTTAATGATTCCAATTTTTTATCCAAGATTCTCGCGTATTTTTCAAACTCTACTAGCGAGAAATTTTCTTCTTGAGATTGCGGACGATTTTGGCAGAGGTATAATCTAAGATAATCCGAGTTTCCTCTAAATTCGTCCGCCCAGATGGCATGGGCTCGGCTAGTCGAAAATTTCGAACCATCGAGTAGTAGAAATTCGTTAACGATCACAGAATCCATAAATTTTGCTGTGGAGTTGAGAGCCTTGTGAAGAGCTGGAATAAATAAAAGGTAGTAGAAACTATTGTCAAAGCCACAGAAATGAAACCACTGAGTAGAGGCAGTCGCATAGCGTTCGTAGTGAGCAGCCATTTCAAACCAAACATGGATGGCGTGATGACCTACTATGATCTCTTCGCTGGTACTGGATTCTGTCAATGGATAGGCGACAATCACTTTATGCGAAATTTTGTTCTCTAATTGGTTGATGAGAGCAAGAATTTTTGGCGATTTCTTTAATGCATCAATATCTTGCTTGATCAAGGGCAAATATTTGCTTAGTTCGAATGTATATACTTTCAACTCCTTGTGACACGCATCCTGTTGGCAGGCGGTACACCTAGGTTTGTGCAGTTCTTGGGGCATACTTACAAGTCCACAGGTCTCACATGTTCCGCTACCTTGCGTTTGACAGGAAGGACACGCGCCTTGAATCGTTGCGTCACGTAAAATATGATCGCAGTGCGAACAGTAAGGTAGATTCACTTCTTCAAGTTGAATGGATCTCGTATCAATCGCTCTGTAAAAATACTGTCTTACTTGGTCCTTATAAGAGGAGTCAGTCGAGGGCTGCCAGAACCGATCAAAGGCGATGGAGATATTTTGGAAGCCGTTTCTAATACGATCTTGAATTTTGATTCTAAATGAAGAGGTAGAAATCCCATTTTTATTGGCAGCGAGAGCGACATAATTTTGATGATCATCGGTCCCTGACTCGAAATGCACATCTGAGCCTCTTAACTTCAGGTAACGATAGACGACATCACTTCCTAAGTAAGGTCCACTTATATGTCCTAGGTGTACGGGGCCGTTCGGAGTCGGTGGAGCGGCTGTTATGACGGCGTTTTGTGGAATCGCATCCACTTCGAAATCTTCTGAGTAAACAGACAAAAATGATAATTCATCGTCACCAAGATTTCGGAGCTGATGATCACTAAACGGCGAAATACGAATGAGATCGCCCGCGGCAACAGGAAAGCATTCACCGTTTACGCTCATCTGACCTTGGCCTTTGATCACATAGTAGCATTCGGTTTCAAAATGTTGATGGAGTGTTGTCTGGCCACCGGCCTCTACCCGACAAAAGGTTGGGTAGAGGCCGGCTCGACTTGCCTTTGACCCGACTGCAGAGCAGAGAATTCCGTAAGCCTTCTGGTAGTCTACAGTTCGGACATTGTAAGTCTTGTTCATATATGAACTCCTATTCGTGTGGCGACTTGATCGCTTAATAAACATAGCGGTATAATCAGATGAATAAAACTGATCGATTTTCAGGTTTTATGTTGAAAAAATACGAACGATGGTGGATGACAGGCTTCGATATCGTTTGCTAATCAGAGAGGTGCCCTATGAAGTTTGATCAATTGCAGTACTTTGTTGAGGCTGCGCGTAGACAGCATGTGGGGCAGGCAGCGACCTTTTTAAACATCTCACCGAGCGCAATAAGTCATAGTATCGCAGCCTTAGAAGAAGAGTTAGGTCGTCCATTGTTTGAAAAGCAGGGACGACAAATCAAGCTTACACATCACGGTAAGCTCTTGCTTGAGCGTGCAGATTACTTGTTATCTGAAGCAAACCGAATTCGCGAAGAACTATCGTCTGGAGAGCAAGAACTCCGCGGTCATGTGAGGATAGCTGCGACCCACGTGCTATGCTCGGATTTTGTCATGCCTTCTTGGGTATCGATTCAAGAACAAAATCCACAGCTCACAGCAACCTTACAATCACTTAAGTCTGGGGAAGTTCTTGCTCGCGTCAACTCGGGCGAGGCCGATTTGGGTTTCTGCTTTTCGCCCCATAGTAGCCCGAGCCACGAACAAGAACTTATACATGAAGGTAGGCTCGTTTTTTGTTTTGGCAAAAAACATCCATTTCTAAAAGAACGTCGCCTCGATGATCTTATGAAATACCCATCGCTTGCGGCACAAGCAGCTCAGGGTATTGAAAGCTGCGAAAATCACCCTGCCTTTGCTAGGCTGGGTTTTCAACCAAAGGTTGCAAATCTCTTTGATAATTATGATGTCGCGATAAAAGCACTCCAATATAACTCTCTTTGGGTTCTGCTTCCGGATTTCCTGGCTTATGACACTGCGGGCGTAGAGACTTTTGTGCCGCGAGGCTGGGACGCGACGTACCGAGTTGCTGCGGTATGGCCAAAATTTCGCATCAGAACCCAAGCTCTAAATCTT
>CAZUYQ010000127.1:0-7567 GCA_964624705.1 uncultured Polynucleobacter sp. | reverse complement strand
GATTCAAAAAGCGGGCGATGCGATGCGAGCAGCGGCGACCAAGCATTAGTTAGCCGCCGGCGCGAAAGCGCCAGCACTAGTTAACTCTTTTTAAAAATTCAGCAATTGCGATGAAAATTGATCACTAGTCGTTGTGGCATGATATCTGTAAATATCGGATTAGGTCGGACATGTGAAAAAGGATTTTGCTTTGAATTTTAAATTCGCAATTTGGGCAGTGGTAATGATGACTTCCTTAATGGGAACAGGCCTCGCGATGCGAGCACTAGCCATGAGCGGAATTTCCACGGGCGAAAATCTTGTGACTAGAGGGATAGTTTGTATAGTTGTAGTTATTATCTTTAGCCGCCTCAAAAAATTGACGCTCAGGATTAAATCTCCTAAAACTCAGCTGATTCGTGCCTCAATTGCCGGCCTCGCGCTAACCTTCTATACCGTAAGTTACGGTAAAATATCCGCTTCTGCCATATCTGTACTATCCAATATTGATGTTCCACTGCTTCTGGTTTTAGGTCCATTTATCGGTATGAAAACTGAGCTTAGAATTCGAAGTGCTGCGACTATTTCGATCTTTTTCTTGGTTTGCTTTATTTATGGCATGGAGCATTCTACGGCCAGTTTTATCGGCCTAGTGACGCTACTCATCGGTACTATCTTACTTTGTTTTGGCTACTGGTTTATTAAGCAAAGCATGAATGACGAGAACGAAGCCGTCACAATTTTTGTGCCTGCTTTTGCAATCTTATTTTTCGGGAGCTTGCAATTGTTGTGGGCTCCAGTGACTGAGAATTACTGGCATGCAAAGGAAATTCTCTTAGCCATTGCTTCGGGGATTTGTATGTTTTTTGCATACTTCGCAACCATGCGCCTCTACCGTATTACCGATATTGCATCAGCGGAATTTCCGACGCTGATCTCATCGCTTTTAATTCAACCAATTGAGTATTTGCTGCTCAACGTCGAAGTTAAGGCCATCTATCTTGCCTCGTCTTTCGGATTTGTGGTTTGCACTTTCTTTATTTTGCGCTGGCAAAACCTCATGGAGGTACCAATCGATGTCCACGCAGCAACGTGAGTATCTACCGGCGAATCTACCTTTGATTAAGCAATCGCTTGATATCACCTGTGGCGCAGCTTGTTTTGCTAGTATGTATGAATTATTTTTTGGCGATAATCCAGGCGAGTTATTTTTCGCAGAAAAACTAAGAACAATAGAACAAGGCATGACTCCCGCCGAAAATATCGCTCAACTTGCTGAAAGCTATGGTTTGCAGGTACATCTAAAACGTGGGTGTAAAGAAGAGGATTTACGATTCGCTCTGGCGGATGAAAACATTGTATTTGTTAGCTGGTGGTTTGAAGATGCCGGTCACTACAGTCTTATTCGTAGTCTTAATGCAGATGAAGTCGTATTGATGGATCCCTGGCAAGCTAGAGAAAATAAAGATACGAAAATGAAAATGCCGACCTTCCTCGAATTGTGGAAAATGCGAGGAGCATTGATGATCGAGGTTGGGTTTAAATAAAATTCCCGATCACTTATACTGCGGCAAAGTGATCAACTTATGATCGCGTATAAAATTCCTGTGATAATCTAAAGATTGAACGTAAGCGATCATCTTCTCCATATTGGTCACAAGTGAGCAGCCAAAACGAGTCGCCGCTTGACGAATCTGGCTTCCGTGAGTGAGTTCCGCGCTTTGCAAATTTTTTGGGATATTCAGCACGAAATCGATTTTTTTGGTTCTAAGGAGCTCGATCGGGTCGAGTCCATTTGTTTCGCCCGGCCATGCCACGCGTGTCGAGACAATGCCGTGTGCCGTTAAATAATCGCAGGTACCTTCGGTGGCGTACATTGGAATACCAAGCTCGATGAGTTTCTTCGCCCAGGGCAAAAACTTCAATTTTTCGTGTTCCGGTCCAGCGCTAACGAGGACTCCATTACGTGGTTTAAATACTTTGGAGGCTTCCATTGCTAGAAGATAGGCCGACTCGAAATCACGGCCTATACAGCCGACTTCACCTGTTGAGGCCATCTCGACACCCAAAACGGGATCGACCCCTGATAAGCGAGTAAAGCTAAACAACGCAGCTTTGACACCAACATGCGGCAAATCATCTTCATTGATGCGCGCAAGTCTTGGCGTCTGTCCAATCATGACCGAAGTTGCGGCTTCGGCAAGATTAAGGCCGATGACTTTTGACACGAATGGAAACGAACGTGCGGCACGTGCATTGCACTCAATGACTTGAATATGATTGTGACGAGCAAGAAACTGAATATTAAACGGACCGTTGAGATTTAGGCCTTTGGCGAGCTTGTGTCCAGCACCCCGGATTCTGCGAATGGTTTCTACGTAAAGTTTTTGAGCGGGCACCACCATGGTTGCATCACCTGAGTGAACGCCAGCATTTTCGATATGCTCACTCACAATTGCAGTCAAAATTTCTCCGTTGTGCGCTACGCCGTCGAGTTCGATTTCCCGCGCACCTAAGAGAAATTCGCTGACGACAACCGGGTAATCAGGACTCGCAGATTCCGCCATAGAAAGATATTGATCTAGGGAATGGCGGTCATAGGCGACATTCATCGCTGCACCAGACAACACATAAGACGGCCTAACAAGTACTGGAAAACCAATGTTTTTGACAAAATCATCGATCTGGTGACGAGTGACCGCCGCTATCCAACGAGGCTGATCAATTCCTAGGGTGTCTAAGAGAGCTGAGAATTTACTTCGGTCTTCTGCCTTATCAATGGTGTCGGCGCTATGGCCGAGAAGTTTTACACCTGCGTTTGCTAGAGGTAATGCGAGCCTATTTGGTAGCTGTCCTCCCATCGAAGCGACAACGCCACTCACCTGCTCTGCCTCAATGACATCGAGGACTCTTTCGAGTGTCATCTCATCAAAGTACAAACTATCGGAGCTATTGTAATCTGTCGAAACCGTCTCGGGGTTGCAGTTAAGGATAACGCTACGCCAATTTTCTTTACGAAGTTTTCCACTGCAGCTGACTGCGCACCAGTCAAATTCAACGCTTGTACCAATGCGGTAACTACCGCTACCTAGCACAAGAGCAGTGCGACGTGAATCTGACTCCAGCCCTGGATCTGACGCGACGCCGTGATAAGTCATATAGAGGTAGTTAGATTGGCACGGGTATTCTGCGGCGGTCGTATCGATTCGTTTTGCGAAGGGAATAACGCCAAATTCTTTGCGTTTAGCCCTGATTTGAGTGGACCATTCTCCAAGAGCTTTCTGAGAATTGCTGCCTTTTAATGTTCTACTAGCATGTGTAGCAATTTGCTGGTCAGAAAAGCCGAGTCGTTTCCAGTGCCGCCATTCATTGGCCTCAATACTTGAGAGGGCAGCTTGAAATTTACTATCGCTATCACCGTTCTGATTTGCTGATTTTGCGAAGCATTCTTCAATTAGTTTTTCACAGGAAATTATTTCTTTTACTTTTGCTAAAAACCATTTGTCGATTGCGGTCAAGGCATGCAAACGCTCGAAATCCCAGCCCCGTCTTAAGGCGCGAATAACGGCGTAAAGCCTGGTGTCGGTAGGCTCTTGAAGCTCTACTTCTAGGTCTTTATCTGACATGTCATCTCGGACCATGATCGAAAGGCCGGCATCTTGTTCGGTCACCATGCGCACCGCTTTTTGCAGCGCTTCAGGAAAACTTCGGCCAATCGACATAATTTCGCCGACTGATTTCATCGTAGAGCCTAATTGCCGCGATGCTCCTTTAAATTTGCCGAGATCCCAGCGAGGGACTTTGATCGTTACATAATCAAGTGCCGGTTCGAAGAACGCACAAGTGATGCCGGTCACCGGATTTTTTATTTCAAGAAGATCAAATCCCTGAACCACTTTTGCGGCAATATAGGCGATGGGATAACCGGAGGCCTTACTTGCAAGAGCAGACGAACGTGACAGTCTTGCATTTACTTCAATCACAACGAATTCAAGACTCACGGGATTTAGGGCGTATTGAACATTACATTCACCAACAATACCGCAACTAGCAACGATCTTAATCGCCCCGTTGCGAAGCATTTGATACTCGTCGTCCGAGAGAGATTGACTGGGACAGACGACGATCGAGTCACCGGTGTGAATTCCAAGCGGATCAAAGTTTTCCATATTGCAGATGGTGATGGTATTTCCTTCACCGTCTCGCATGACCTCGTATTCTACTTCTTTCCAGCCGCGCAACGATTTTTCTACAAGGACTTGTGGAGAAGATGCAAGGGCAGAAGAAACTAGACTTACAAGCTCAGCTTCGGTATTTGCAAAACCACTTCCTAAACCACCAAGCGCATACGCAGCTCGTACAATAAGAGGAAAACCGACCTCGCGGGCCGCCTTCTTGGCCTCTTCAATTGACTCGCAAGCGCGACTTTCAGGGATTGGAATACCGATAGATTTCATTTGTTGTGCAAAGAGGTCGCGGTCCTCGGTCATCTTTAAAGTGGCAACCGGTGTACCGAGGTTCAAGATATTGTATTTTGCAAGCGCCCCTCGATCATCCAATGCAATAAGACAATTGAGCGCTGTTTGGCCGCCAAATCCTGCGACAATGGCGTCTGGTTTTTCGGCTTCAAAGATTTTTTCAACCCATTCTGGTTCGACAGGGTAAAGATATATTTTTACGCCGGGTTGAGGATTCGTTTGAACCGTCGCAATATTTGGGTTTACAAGGATCACTTCATTGCCGCATTCGAGTAGTGATTTGATCGCCTGCGTGCCGGAATAGTCAAACTCACCTGCTTGTCCAATAGTGAGTCCACCTGAGCCCAGAAGAACAATCTTTGGTTTGCGACCAAGAGCAGCTAATTTTGGATGAATAGGCATTAGGTTTAAACCTCCTTCACAAACTGTTCGATGATCCAACTCGTATCACGGGGCCCACTCGCAGCTTCAGGGTGAAACTGGACACTGCGCATAGGTTTTGTTTTATGCTTGATGCCTTCAATGCTCTGATCGTTGGCGTTAATAAACCACGCCTCCCAGTCCGGCGGGAGTGAATTTTCTTCTACGACGTACCCGTGATTTTGACTGGTAATAAATCCGCGTCTAGTGCCGACGAGCTGCACCGGCTGGTTATGGCTGCGGTGACCAAAAGGCATGCGCGTGGTGTTTGCTCCCACCGAAAGGGCAAGGAGCTGATGGCCAAGGCAGATTCCTAAGATCGGCCTATCACTCTGGACAAGGCCTGCGATCCTGTTTTTGAGATCGCCGGTTTTTTGTGGATCGCCGGGACCATTAGAAAGTAGCCAACCAGAACAATCAATTTTTTTAAAATCCCAATTCCAAGGTACAAGTTCGACTTCGACGCCTTGTTGTACCAGCTGCCGTAAGATATTCCATTTTACGCCGCAGTCGACGACAGCAATGCGCTTATTACCTTTGCCGATAATTTGCGGCTTGCTACAAGAGACAGCCGATATGACTTCTTGTTTAGATGGATCAAAAAAAACCGTCGAAGAATTCGACGGGTTAGCTTCTCCAGAGATTAAAGAACGAATACCTTCAGATTTTTCTGGAATGACACGACCAGACAAGCCCTTGTGCTCTCTGATCAAGTGCACGAGATGACGGGGATCAACTCCTGTGATTCCTGGCACACCTTGTTGCTTTAGCCAAACATCTAAGGTGTGGTGACTGGTCCAGTGAAATGCCTCGGGGCTATCGACGGCAACAATAACTGCCGATGCATGTACCCGATTACTTTCAAAACCGCTTGAGTTCTCGATTTGTAAATCTTTAGGCAAATGTGGAACGCCATAATTGCCAATAAGCGGATAGGTAAATAAAAGGATTTGGCCGAAATAGGATGGATCGGTCAGTGCTTCGCTATATCCAACCATTCCGGTGGTAAAAACAAGCTCCCCTGAAGATTCGAGGGGAGCTCCAATAAGCTGGCCAGAAAATTCCAGGCCATTAGATAGTTTGAGCGTACACTTCGACCCAGAGGGTGTTTTCATGGATTCACCTCGAAATGGTTCCCGCATAGCGGAATCACTGGATTTTATGGGGTTCTGTAAGTCGTCCGACACGATAGCCTAGACACTATAAAAACGCTATGGTTAAGTATGTGTTGCCGCGAAACTTTTTTACTTTGCGATTTCGCGTTAAGGAGCATTCGACATGACAATTCACGAGACAGTTATTGTTTACGCCGGTCGTACCGCCATTGGTAAAATCAATGGCGCATTTGCAACCACTCCGGCACCTCAACTAGGTGCGGCTTTGGTTCGAGACTGCTTAAAAAAAACAGGCGTTGCACCAGACAAAATTGACGAAATTATTATGGGTGAAGTTTTAACGGCCGGCGTTGGGCAGGCGCCAGCCCGTCAGACGGCGATTTATGGTGGACTGCCTAAAAGTGTTTGCGCCACCACCCTCAACCGCGTTTGTGGTTCTGGTTTAAAAGCGGTCATGCTTGCTGATCAAGCGATTCGTCTAGGCGATGCTAAGGCGATACTTGCTGGTGGCCAAGAGAATATGACATTGGCTCCTCACTTGCTGCCGGGATCGCGCTCGGGGTATAAATTTGGCAGTGTAGAACTAAAAGATCATATGCAGTTTGACGGGCTTTGGGATCCGTATGCGAATGTTCCAATGGGTAACTGCGGTGAAGAGTGTGCAAAAAAATATACCTTCAGCCGTGAAGCCCAAGACGAGTTCGCCATGGAGAGTTATACGAGGGCACGAACTGCAACCGAAAATAAAACCTTCGCTAAAGAGATTGTTCCTTTCGAATTAGTCACAAAGAAAGGGGCGACTGTTGTTGCCGCAGATGAAGAACCATTTTCAGTCGATCTGGCAAAACTTCGTGATCTAAGGCCTGCCTTTGATAAGGCTGGGACAATCACGGCAGGCAATGCGAGCTCTATCAATGATGGAGCAGCTCTTGTGATGCTCACATCTGCCGAATTTGCTAAGCAAAATGGACTGACGCCTATTGCACGCATACTTTCACAGGCCAGCCATGCGCAAGAACCTACTTGGTTCACGACAGCTCCAATCGCTTGTATCGAAAAGGCAGTAAAAAAGGCCAATCTCAAAATCTCGGATATCGACCTTTTTGAGATTAACGAAGCTTTTGCGGTCGTTCCCATGGCGGCTATCAAAGAACTCGGGTTAAAATCCGACCAAGTAAATGTCTTTGGCGGTGCCGTTGCTTTGGGGCACCCCATCGGAGCAAGCGGTGCAAGGGTGCTTGTCACGCTCCTTAATGCCCTGAAAGATAAGGGGAAAAAACGAGGTTTGGCCACCCTCTGTATCGGTGGTGGGGAGGCAAGTGCAGTTGTGGTGGAAATCATGTAATTACTTATAATCACGAAGAAAAACACATTTAGTGCTTTCGGAATAGGCATAATTGGGCTATCTTATCGGAACTCAAAACTCGGATCGAAGGTTATGAAACTTTCATAGGACAGGGACAGAACTCGTGATTTCACAGAAACATCGCGTCATTCTTATCGACGATCATGAAATTGTTCCTAAGCTTACGATGTCCGTGCGTAGATTTTAGATCGTCATCGTAATCTAATACC
>CAZUYQ010000126.1:11974-14399 GCA_964624705.1 uncultured Polynucleobacter sp. | reverse complement strand
TTTGGTCAAATCGTTGCATTCAAAAATTAAATTTTCCAATTCGTCGGGGCGGACACCCCTAAAACCGTTTACGGACTAGGCGTCCTCAGCAAGCGGAAGCCAAGGTTCGTGTAACGGTCGCCCAAGTCGTTGTCGATCCGAATGGCTGTATGGCACTCGTAGTCGTTCCAACCGCCCCCGCGAGTAACGAGGCTGCGGCCCTCCTTACCATCCCAATATGATGAGGTCCACTCCCACACGTTGCCCGCCATATCGTAGAGACCATTCTGAGCTTTTAGTTTTTTTACGGGATGCGAGATACTGCTATTACACCAGCCGTAGACAGGGCCTCCAATATCTCCTGCAGCTGTTGCCCATTCTTGCTCTGTGGGCAGACGATATGTGTGTCCATCATTTTTACGATTCATCTCATCAGCAAACAGTTCAGCGTCTGTAGAAGAAACGCAAGATACGGGCTGATCATCGACGAGCACCTTCGGGGTGCAACTTGTCACTTTTGCTTCTGGATAGTAATTCATCAAAGCCTTCCACTGACCGCGAGTCACTTCCGTCTCTTGAATTGCAAAGCTCTGGCCTTGTATTGGAATAAAGTTCATACCCGCGATTGAGCCGCCGCCAGGTGGATTAGTTGCTGGCGGTGCCCCTGGATTAGTTGTCGGAGGAGATATTGAATAATTAAATACACCAAAAGCTTTAACCAGGTCATCTGACGTTATTGGTCCAAAACTTTTGCATTTTTCAGCGACGGGGCTTATCGCTGGAGGAGGGGTACTCGATACAAAATCAGAACCTTGTTTAAGGTGACATAAAATACGATTACGCAGTTGAATATCCTCTGGCAGAGCTTTCTCAAAATCTTCAGTGCTCTTATCAGCAATAGCACCATCTACTTGACAATTACGATCAAAACTCTCTGATTCCGGTAAACACTTTTTGAAAAAGATCTGCCCCTTGTCCGAATAAATGGTTGCATACTTATCTCGGAGCTCATCCTTATGCGTTATGTCCTTTGCTTTAGAGCTTGGAGCGTTGTGCTTACAGGAAGATAGAGCCATAAAGCTGATGGCAATGCTCATTGATCTTATGGATGAGGTCATAGCTATAAGCCTTCCTTTAGCAGCAAAGTTATGTCGGGGGCGTGTTTAATTTTAACTATCTACCATTAGACGAAATTCTTCTTAAGAAGTAAAGCCGATTGTTAGACGCATCGGGAACGCACAGAAGGTCGACAATTTGACCAAATGCCATGGGCTGTATCAGGATAGAACAGATGTTGAATTATCAAGCTATTGCAATGACCTTAGAAAAGCGTTCGAGGGTCTTTGTGCAACCAAAAATATCACACTTGAGTTTCAACACGGATCACTGCCGCACCTCGCTCTCTTCGATCCCAACAAAATTCGCCGGGCTCTCGATAATCTAGTTTCGAACGCGATAAAATACTCCGCGAGATTCAGTAAAGTCATCATTAAAATCGACGGTATCCACGGTGCATTAAATTTCACCGTCATTGACGAAGGTCAAGGAATTCCACAGTCTGAGCTGAATAAGTTATTTAAAGAATTTGGCAGGACGTCGACAAGACCAACGGAAAACGAGTCAAGTACAGGCTTGGGATTGTCGATCGTCAAGAGAATTGTTGATCTTCATAATGGACAGGTCTTCGTCGAGAGTACCGTTAGAAAAGGATCGACGTTTGGTTTTACATTACCTCTAAGCCCGATCACGGTAGTGGTCCCGCAAAGTGATGACAATTATCCAAATTGATAGAATGGAATTCTCTTTATCGAATTTTATGATTTAAAAATCCTCTGAACATTGTTCAGGGGAGACTACATACAGAATTGAATATAGAACAAAAAAACAACCGTCGCCATTAGAACATGTTGCTTTAATTCAAATTTTGCCCATACTGAAATACAAATCCTTGCTGCTAGGATAGAAAAGGACTGTATATGTTTTTACGCTTGCGTCAACGTCGCCATTACATAGCTTTTGTGACCATGATGGGTATTCTTACCGTAGGTGGCTGCTTTAGAGAAGATCGTAAGGGGCCTGCTCCAAAAAAAGAATCAGTAAGTGCTTCGACGGAAGATATTATGGGAGTCGCGAAGCGACGGGGACTCACAGATGGAGATCTACTTGCGGCAACGAAGACTTTTATGCCAACTGGAGTTCATGATCCAATCCTTGGTCTCATGAGCACAGGAACCGGCGGCAAACTTGCAGTGTTTGGCATGCCGTCAATGCGCATTATAAAGTATGTCGGTGTTTTTACGCCCGAACCATGGCAAGGCTTCGCATATGACGACGAATCGCAAGCTTTGATACAGGGCAGCTCTCGTGAGGATATTATTTACCGCTTTGGAGAAATCGGTGAACCGACCGTTTCTCTCACCGACGGTAAATTCGATGGGAAAACAGC
>CAZUYQ010000126.1:9512-11964 GCA_964624705.1 uncultured Polynucleobacter sp. | reverse complement strand
TTCTTGTCGATTCAGCCAACGCTCGGGTTGCGGTTTTGGATCTCGAAGATTTCGAGACCAAGCAGATCGGCGTGAACCCCATATACCGCAATAGCTTCCACACCCTTGCAGTCACTCGGAATTCGGAATTCGTTGTTCAAAATACCGAAGAGCCGACGATTTTTGCAAATGTCAAAATACCACCAGCTGGAAAGGAACGTTATGCGGCAATGCGGGGCGGAATAACATTCTGGCGCATTGGACGCAATCAGCACAATCAAGATGCGGCTCCGTCCTCTGACCCTAATTCCATCCAACATGGTGAACTTCGTGATTACCTTGCCACTGCAGATTCTTTTACCGTGGAACTTCCTCCATATCTGCAAGGCCGTAGCCTCGTCGGTCGCGCTGCTTCGGAGGGATTCGTGTTTACACTCGGCAAATGTCGCACTGCTGCTCCCACATTTGGTGCCGCATCCCCATGCCATAAATCCGAACTCGGCGCAGTCTTGCATATCGTGAATTGGAGTGCTGCGCAGACACAGGCCAGCACTGTCAAAACTCGCGGTTCTCATCCCGTTATTTCGCTAGCAGATGCAACGAGTAGTCGAATTCTTCATCAGCTGGAATTGCCTGCTGGCGCCAGTGATATCGCGATGTCGCCTGACGGATCAAAACTAGCGATTACCTTGAACTCGGGAACGGTCGTTCGCGTTTTAGACCTTAAACAACTAGTCGGTTTGGTTGGCAGCAAGTCATCCGGAGAAAGCGCACGTCGTGCCCCCGATGAGTTTGGAGTTTCGACGCTGGCTGCTGAAAGTGTTGCAACCTCAAGCGTTGACATTGGCGGACCAACAAGCGGCGCGGTCTTTGCAAACAATGATTCGATTTATGTCACCGCACTTAAACCAGGTCGTCTTCTTCGCATTAATCTAAAAGCAAATAAAGCGGAACAGACGCGAGAGCTTGGATTCGAGCCAGCCGGGCTCATGCTTCCCGGTGGCGGAACTACCGAAGTTAAGGACCAATATGCGGTTGTGCTCAACAAAAAACCTCACGGTCGGTTTGTGTCGGTCGGCCCTTCGCTTAGCTTAAATCCGGTGCTTGTCGACATTAGTTCCGAAGCAATGCCAATTTTGTATGATATGGCAGTTCCGCAAACGACCGCTTTGTGGTCCATAGCCTTTGATGCGTCTCAGATCAAAACCGTTATGCGTTATAAACCTGGTACAAACTCCAGAACTGGCGGCATGTCGCTTCTACGAACGATCGCCGGCCAAGAGCGAGTTGTGCGCGAAGGAAATCATGTTCATGTATTTGCCTCGGTGATTCGTAGTCATATAACGCCTGATCTAGTGGAAGTGAACGAGGGTGAAACCGTGACCTTCCACATAACGAACTTAGAGCAAGCCCAAGACCAGACGCATGGCTTTACCATCGATTCCTACAATGTCCACGGTAGCTGGGAACCGGGAAAGACGGCCTCAGTAACGTTCGTTGCAAGTCGCCCGGGTGTTTACCCATTTTACTGCACAGAATTTTGCTCCGCTCTTCATCTTGAAATGGAAGGGTATCTTCTTGTTAAGCCTAAAGGTTGGAAAGCGTCAAAAGAAGACTTGGTGTCCAGCGATACGAGTCAAGGAGGTTCGCAGGAAGAATACCAACAGCGACTTGCTGACATCAAGGCAACGCAGGCTAAGATTGATGAGGTGGTCGCGTGGTTGAAGCAAAACAATTATGAAAAAGAACCACGGGCAGCGGCTCTCGTAAATGATGCCGTGGCTCAGCTTGAAGAGATGAAAAAAGTGCAACCGAAGGTGGATGCCGCAGTAGCTGGAAAAGATTGGAGTGCGGCCACCTTATGGGCCGGCCAGCTGCTTCAGTATCAGGTTAAAGCAGCGGACGCTGGACTGCGGGCAAAGAAAATTCTATCGGAAGCGGGAGGTCAATAACATGAGCCATGCAAATAAACCAACACAGAGTAAAAAAATCTTAAAGTTCGCCTCATGGACGACCGCTGCAATCCTTGGCATTGCTATGGGTGTGACCACGTTGCTGTATCCTCGTTATTTGCCAAACATCTTCATTACACCGTCTATTGCAGAAACCGAAGTGTCGGCTCCGATGGATTTGAAGCATGCGCTGCTTGAAGTCGCTAAAAAGCGCAACCTTACACCCAGTGACATGTATGCTGCGGCTTCGACCTACACACCGGCACATCTAAAAGACGAGTTTGTTTGCCTCAACTCAGGGGGGCAGGCTGGATCGATCATCGCTTACGGTGTTCCGTCCATGCGCATCTTAAAGTATATTCCAACAGGTGCTCCAGATTCAGCGAGTGGTTACGATTACGACAGCGAAACGTCGGCGCTGCTTGATACAGGTAACATCGAAGGAAAAGAAATTACTTGGGCGGACACGCATCATCCTGGTTTCTCGGAAACCGATGGTAAGTACGATGGGCGCTACGTCT
>CAZUYQ010000126.1:7141-9502 GCA_964624705.1 uncultured Polynucleobacter sp. | reverse complement strand
AACGACAAGGCAAATCCACGTATTTTCGTCGTGAGCTTAAAAGACTTTGAAACAAAAGAAATTATCACCAATCCGATTTTTAACTCGTCCCATGGCGGTTCTTTTGCAACACCAAATACCGAGTATATTATCGAAGGTGCGCAGTACCCTGCACCTATAGACCGTAAGTATCACCCTTTAAATCAAGATACATTTAACAAATTTTGGCGTGGTGGGATTACGTTTCATAAATTCAATAATGCTTCTGGAAAAGTGCAGCGTTCCGAGTCATTTACCGTTGTGGCTCCACCCTATTCGCAAGATTTGAGTGATGCGGGTAAAGGTGAGAGTTACGGTTATTCATTTACTAACTCATTTTGCGCGGAGCGTTATTACGCGGATTCAAACAAGGGAACTCCGCCCTACGAGGCAGGTTGCTCCGCTCGCGACACGGATTATCTCCATATAGTTAATTGGAAACGAGCAGAAGAAGTGGTTAAAGCAGGGAAGACCCAACAGGTCAACGGCCACACAGTGATTCCCCTCGATGTTGCGGCGAAAGAAGGCGTACTGTTTTTAATTCCTGAACCTAAGTCACCCCATGGCTCCGATGTGTCACCAGACGGTCGCTTTATTATAGTAGCGGGAAAACTAGATACCCATGCCTCGGTTTATGACTTTAGAAAAATCAAAGATCTCATCGCAAAACAGGAATTCACCGGAAAGGACGACTATGGCATTCCCATCCTTGATATGCAGAAGTCGCTTCACGGGCAGGTGGAGATCGGCCTTGGTCCACTACACACACAGTTTGATGCAAAAGAAGGTATTGCTTACACATCAGTCTACATCGATTCTGTCGTCGTGAAGTGGGACTTCTTAAATTTAAAAGTTTTAGACAAAGTGTCGGTACATTATAACATCGGTCATCTTGTCTCAATGGAGGGAGATGCCGTCAACCCAAAGGGTCGATATGTCATTTCACTGAACAAATTAGCAATAGACCGCTTTACACCTGTCGGCCCACTTCATCCGCAAAACCATCAGCTGATTGACACCTCGGGCGAGAAGATGCGTCTTATTTATGATTTACCGCTGCCCATGGGAGAACCTCATTATACGGTTTGCATTGACGCAAATACAATCAAACCCATGGATGTTTACCCGATCGGCACGGATTCTGTCACCATGGCTCCATCAAATTATGCCACCAAACCAGGAAAGGAACGAATAGAACGCAAAGGTAAATCCGTCCATGTGTTTGCGACGCTGGGAGAAGCGGGTCTGACTCCATTAGAGCTAGATGTTAAACAAGGTGACGATGTGTTCTACCATCTGACCAATACTCTACAAATACCAGACAGCATTTATAAATTTAATGTGTCTGGCTATGATGCACTGGGAATTGTCGCACCAGGGCGCGTTGCAACTGTTCGCTTTGTAGCGTCACAAGCAGGACTCTTTAGTATCGATGCGCGGCTTGTTGACGAACCTATCGATGGTCGCACGTTTGGCTACGTCACCGTTCAACCAAACGCCGCTTACAATCAAAAGAGATTGGCAGCCCATCAAGTACAACTCCGACGCCGCGAGCGCCTCATGGCACCTCTTAAAACAGCACAGAAAATTGTGAACCTTGCCCCAGGCCAGGCGGAATTTGAAACATACAGCTGCGGTGGATGTCACGTTAAAGGACGTGAATCTGGCGGCCCAGATCTCACCGATGTAACTGTCCGCCAAAAGAAAGATTGGTTGGTGAAATGGATTAACAATCCGGAACAATACTACGGCGATCCAGCCATTGTGCCCATGATCGCCCGTTTCGGCGTAAAAATGCCTAACCAAGGCGTTAGTATCGCCGATGCTGAGAAAATCGTAACGTATTTAGAAACGTGGCGATCACAGCCGTCAGGCCAAGAAACATCTAACGGCACTATTCCATCTGCATATTCTAAAATATGCTTTGCTTGCCACGATCAAGGCGTCGCAGGCGCTCCTAAGATCGGGAGTAAAAGTGATTGGGAGACAAGAATTGCCCAAGGAACAGATACACTGTATCAACATGCCATCAATGGCTATCAAGGAAAGCTTGGTTTCATGCCTCCACGTGGTGGGTGTGCCGATTGTAGCGATCCAGACATTAAGGCGGCTGTGGACTACTTAACCTCTAAATCGAGATAACGAGGTTAAAATTCTTCGCCTTACCTCGCTGTTGCCGGCTGTAATATTTTTCTTCGTTGCACCTCGAAGCTTCGGTCAGGTGGGTGCTGCATCTGGCCACAGTACAGAGGCTGTTCCGAAGAGCGGTGGCGACTGGCGTCGCTTTCAAGAGGTAGGTCCTCTGCAAGAAGACATCGAAAAACTTGCGCCAGGAGCTACATT
>CAZUYQ010000126.1:0-7131 GCA_964624705.1 uncultured Polynucleobacter sp. | reverse complement strand
AAGGGACTGCACCTTGGGCCTGTTGTCATTCGCACGCCTGGTATCACCATTCGGGGAGAGGATGGTGCACGCATATCTGGTCAAGGTAAAGGAAGCGTCGTCGTAATCGCTGCTGCAAACGTCACGATTGAGAATCTCAGCATTGAGAACACAGGTACCTCACATGATCAAGTCGATGCAGGGATCTCGGTTCGTGACGTGCGGAAAGTTTTGTTGAAGAAACTGCTCCTCAGTAACTGTCTATTCGGAGTCGATATTTCTGGATCACAGGAGATTCGCTTAACGGAAAGTCGCATTAGTTCCAAAGAATTTCCTCTTGGCCTACGCGGAGACGCTATTCGCGTGTTTGCTTCGCGTGATGTCATCGTCGACAACAATGAATGGCATGATACGCGGGATGCCGTTGTTTGGTATTCAAATCAAGTGCACATTGAAAGCAACCGCAGTTCGCGATCACGCTATAGCGTGCATAGCATGTATTCAAAAAATTTATTCATTCAAGATAATAATTTTTACCGCAACACGGTTGGCATTTTCATCATGTATGGTGAATTTACAACAGTGTTAAATAACGTCGTCTCACACTCGATGGGACCGACCGGTATGGGTCTTGGAATGAAGGAAACGTCGGCCCTTTTTGCCCAGGGTAATTCTTTTCTTTACTGTGCCACAGGAGTTTTGGTCGATAATTCCCCTTTAGTTCCCGGTTTGAAAAATTGGTTTTTTAAGAATAAAATTGCGTTTAATGGCATAGGAGTTCTGTTTAGCAATGCCAAACCAGGCAATATTTTTCAACATAATAGATTTAAAGATAACCTTGCAGATGTTGACACGGAATCACGTCGAACTTCAGAGAGCGATTGGCGCGATAATTATTGGGATCAGTATCAGGGATTTGATCAAAATGGCGACAAGATAGGTGACCAACCTCACCGTGTCTACAAGTATCCCGATCTGATTGCAGCCAATCATCCATTAGCAGGTTTCTTTAACGGCTCGCCCATACTACTTTTAATTTCTCTTGTTGAGAAGTTACTACCGGTTGCAAGCCCGATGTTAGTGGTTGAAGATAGTGAACCACGATTGTCTTTGGAGAATAGCAATGATTGAAATCCGTAGCCTCAGCAAGAACTTCGAATCACTATCAGCACTGCAAGGTGTTTCTGCTATTTTTCATCCTGGGGATCGGGTTGTCCTTATCGGTCGTAATGGATCAGGAAAAACCACCCTTATTCGCTGTATCATGGGACTTATGAATTTTGAAGGTTCAGTCAACGTTTTTGGACATCACTCTCGCGATGCTCGTACCGATGTATTAAAAATGGTGGGCTTTGTGCCTCAAGTCGCACCAACACTCGGAATGTCAGTCAGTGCACTCTTGGAATACGCATCACGATTTCATGATGTCACACCTGAATATGTTATAAGTGTCGCAAAAAAGCTAAATCTGGACATAGAAGAAATTGGAAACAAAATATTTAAAAAACTATCGGGAGGAATGCGTCACAAACTTCTCATAGCACTTGCGCTCGCTCACAAACCACGTGTTTTAATTCTCGACGAACCAACTGCAAATTTGGACCCCGAAGGACGTCAGTATTTTCTTAACTTACTTTGTGAATTGCCGCCTGAAACAATGGTCCTTATGACGTCTCACCGTGCCGCCGAACTGAAGGGCTTCATCAACCGAATCGTCGAGATGGACCAAGGGCAGATTACCAGGGAGGAAGTATGCAACGTCGTTCCCTAATCCTAGTCTCGACAACGGTTGTTGTCTTAGCTGTTATGGCACTCTTATTTCTTGTACCGCAACACTCAGAACAACCAAAAGATCCGTATTGGGGGAAAACGACCTGCGCAGGATGTCGTATGGCAATAAGCTCCATGCGTGACGTTGTTCAGATTCTTGGTAGCGGATATGACCGACGCTATTATGATGATCTCGGATGCGCAATTAAAGATCGGCATGCTCATCCAGAGCTCGCTCATCACACTGTTTTTGTGCGTAGCAGTGACGCGGAACAGGTTCATTGGCTTGACGCAAGGACAGTGCATTACTCTCAAGGCCTGATGACACCCATGGGTTTTGGATTCGCCGTGGATCACAACGGCCCTCTCAAATTTGCCGACGTTGAACGCATGATTCTCGAGCGAACTCTTAAAAAAAGCGAGCACCCATGAAACCGAGTCTATCCAAGAATGGATTTATCGCTGTTTTTTGGGCCGATCTCACGGAACTGACACGTGCCCGCTGGTATCAAATCTATGTTGGTTTATTTGCAACCACGATGGCGTGTTTTTTTGCATTTGGACTCACTGAATCAAGCGTGATGGGGTTTACTGGATTAAGCAGGCTACTATTGACATTTATCCAAGCCAATATCATCGTCTTACCTATTTTTATCTTAGTCACCACTGTGCGCACATTTGTCGGCGATCGTGAAATGGGCGTTTGGGAATATCTCCTTTCGTGGCCGATCAATTTACACGCATATTATTGGGGGAAAGTCCTGGGTCGTATAGTTGGCATTTCGATGCCTTTGGTAGCCTCACTGTTCGCGGCTGCACTCTACGAACTAGCTCGTGGCGGACATGTGCCGTGGATAGCCTTGTGTTGGATTGTTCTTTTCATTTTTTCACTCACTGTTTGCTTCACAGGTATGTCTGCTTTGATTTCTGTCATTGCAAAAACTCAAGAGTTCGCACTCGGTGCTGCGCTGGCTGTTTGGATCATTTGTGAGGCTGCTATAGATGCAATTTTACTTGGTATATTGATTCAACAAAGACTTCCGGCCGAAGTGGTCGTGAGTTTAGCTCTCGCCAATCCGTTGCAAATTTTTCGCACAGCATCGATTGCAGTGTTTGATCCAGAATTAAGCGCTTTAGGACCCATTTCTATTTCTCTGTTGGATTTTCCAGGGCAGCTTGGGTTATGCATTATTGCGCTAGCATGGCCCATCACTCTCGGACTGCTTTGTGCTTGGATAGGAGACCGCTTATTTGCAAAGTGCGACTTAACGAGTTGACCTTGTGTTTTTTGGAAGGATATATCACTCATATGCAGCATAACAATGTTAGGGAGAAGTGGAGACATCGCATCGTTCTGACTTTGGTGGGAATGGCGATTGCGTTCTATGCGGTCGCATGGACCAAGCCCATGTGGGGATTTTATCTTTATGCGCCGCAGTATCCTTATGGTCTCGTTCTTTCAGTTCACTTAGATCATATCGGTGGAGACGTCTCTGAGATTGATATTTTAAATCACTACGTGGGAATGAGTAAATTAGGCGAAGCAGCGAAGTTTGAGCGCTCCATGGCGATCTATGGTGTGTGTGGCATCGGACTTATAAGTATGTTGCTCGCATTTGTTCCGGGTAGAAGATATGCAAAATATTTTGCGATGCCAGCCATGGCATTTCCACTTGTTTTCATTCTAGCGATGTTTTATTGGATGTATCGATTTGGCCACGATCTAAAAGTAGGTGCTCCTGTAAAACTTCAACCATTCACACCCACGCTATTTGGTGAAGGTTCCATTGGAAATTTCAAAACTCTAGGAATGCCTGGAGCGGGATTTTATTTCATTCTCGCATCTGCACTATGGATTGGGATCGCTTTCTGGTTACGTCGGAATGAATCTTCGCTAGATGAGTCTGTATCAAATGACGTACAAAAGACATTCCATGCGGGTGAGTCGTTAAGGAAGGATCCTTTTCGCTTATTCTTCCCCTTAGGAGCTTTGTTTGGCGCGATAGGCATTGTGCCATGGACGCTGCCGATTTTTGGCAAGTTCGGATATCCGATTGAACTTCACCGAGCCTTCATGGTCAATGGATTCATGCTCTCCTTTGTTTGCGGATTCTTAATGACTGCATTGCCGAGATTCACGTCGACTAACTTTGCCTCATTTGGTGAAATCGCCACCGTATTCGGCTTGATATGTACATCGGTGGTTATGGCAAGCTGCTACGGATATGGCCTCGGCCACTTGATTGCGGCTTTTGCATTGTTAAGTTTTGTGGTCTTTGGTGCACGTCGGTTTAACAGCCGCAAAGTGAATCCGCCAAGTTCATTTGTATTCGTGGCTGTTGGCATTTTTCTTTGGCTCGTGAGCAATCTTTTCTTATTTTTACACACGCAGAATATCTCTTGGGCAACGAAACAGGCTTACATCTGGCAGGATGTTTTCTCCAATGGAGCAATCATGTCCCTTGTCCTTGGAGTGGGTGGTCGTTTGATTCCCGGGATTTTAGGTTGGCAGGATATTGTGCAAGAACAGCGAGACCGTTACGAAGGATCTGCTAGCTTCCTTCGGTCCGTACCTTTTTCCATGTGGCTATCTGTATTGTTATACATCGCCTCTTGTTTCCTGGTGAAATTGGAACCGCTTTGGGTGTCACCAATTTTGCGAACGATAGTCATTTGGTACTTCGGCATTCGTTATTGGAATTTATTCCGCTTTCCTTTGACAAAAAACTACCTGACCTGGTGTGTTTGGCTGTCGTGTTGGTGTCTCATGTTAGGTAGTCTGCTACAGTTGGTTTGGCAGCATGCTTACATCCATGTCTTACATGTAACACTCATTGGTGGGTTTAGCTTACTAACCATCCTGGTGGCAACCCGCGTCACGTTAGCTCATAGCAGCGAGACCAAGGTTTCAAAGTCGACGCAAACCCTGGTGGTTGCAGTCTCGTCACTTCTGATCGTTGCCGCGCTTATAAGACTGGCGGCCTTTATATGGTCGACACAATATATTAATATTCTGAGTTATGCGGCCCTAACTTGGTTAACCGGGTTGATCATTTGGATGTGGTTAATTGTGCCTCGGATGTCCACGGGTCTGGTGGCCCGCACCAACAACCAGAACAAAAATTGATACCAATAAAAGTTTTTTATCACACGAGCTAATATTGTTGTTTTACTATTTTTATAACGCTTGGGCTATAAAGCACTACCTTTAAATTTTGCTGTTCCACCGTTGGAATACCATCTTGGCAGCTCCCTCCTTCCAACGTAAACCGCTCTTCGTTCGCAGGTTGTCACTATTGAGTCGCTTGACAACCTCTTTCCATGGCAGATTTTGACGCGACCGGAGTTCGACAACGAGCCTAACAATTTTAAGTTCTTTACGATCTGGCGTGAGCTTACCTGCAACAATTCGCTGCCCAAGAGGTGCTCGCCCAACCGGTCGAGGTTGATCCAATTCCATCTGCTTAACCGTCTCACGACGGATCCCGAGAGCGTGCAACTTGCGAAGAACGACCGTCTTAGAAATGCCGATCTGGAGGGCAATTTGAGCTGCTGTTAGACCCTGATTGAGGTATAAATCGCGAATCGACGCAGATTTCACATTCCTCGGAGTGATAATTGCTTCAATAAAATCGGCTAGGCGGCTAGGTGAAATAAAGCATTAAGGCTGACGAGTCACGGACATCTTGTGCCGCCCATTTCGTGGGCACCAAGGCATTCACTGCCGTTAGCCGCTATATCGCCCACAAACGGGGTCGGGATAAGCTCAAAGTGAACTGAAAGCACCCCGCTAGTCGCCCAAAATCCAAGAATTCACACGCACGGCTCCCGTCCCGAGTCATTCACCCAGACTCAGTCTTCGAAAAGATAATCCAATTCACCACTCTGCACCCGCCGCCGGCCCCGCGGCGGCGGTGTTGATGCAAGACCCATCGCCACCATCATCTCGCAAATCGTCTCGGCATCGGTGACGACATCCTCGACGCGCATCTTGGCGCCACATATACAAATCTCAGGATTGATCCCCATTGTACGACGCATGAGCTCGGCCCACGGGATGTTGCGTTCAGCGACGGCGCGGCCTGTAGATGGCCCATATGGTGGTGGCGGATCATCTGGATCTCTGGAGCTCCGTTTTATCTGGGGACCAGGCACCACCGTTGCACGCCATGCATGACCAGGGGCAAAAAGTCCTTCGTACCTTGTTAAATTGAACCACGCCGGAGGCACTAAAGCAGCAATGCGTTCAACTAGATCGACCTGGGTAAACCTTAGGGCCGTAGTGCCATCCGTCCACATGCGCTTGAGCCCAAGAATCACATCACTCGCATCGGGGTGTTCTGGATCATGGTAGCTGAGTCGTGATGGTGACACTGATGAGCGACCGACATACCGAAATAACCGCTTAAGCCCAAGCCGGTCGTCGCCCTTAATTGCAACGCCAGCATGAAGCGAAAACCAGCGCCAACGGACGTTGCACCACCCTTCAACCGACATCATCTCGGGGTCGGTTTGTTTGTACAACGGATGCGGCGGCCTAGACCCAAGGCGGCGGTAAGCCTTGGGAGCTCTGGGCTTGAAGGGTAACGGCACGGAATCGTCGACGACATCCTCGATACCCTCGCCGTCTTCTTTTACGTAACCCCTCGCTCGAAAAAGGGCATCGAGGCGGTGATAAATCCCGTAAAGAACGGCGAGCACGCATTCCGAATCGAAGCGGTCGTAGGCGTAAAACCTCTTTCCCTTAGCTGTTTGGGCGAAAACCCCATCGAGTGCCACAATGTGCAGATGTGGGTTAACGGCGAGCGATGATGCGAAACGCTGGATAAAAGTGATGGCGCCGGTCGTGGGCATAGTCGCCGATTCCCGGTCACTTTCTCGCAGCGTTGAGTCTTCGTAAAATTCTTTGATAACATCAGTGACGGCAAGCACCACTTCAGACAGCAGCTCAGGCGAGGCTGCGAGCCAGTGCCTCACTTGATGTGGGAATGTCAAAACAAACTGCCTTGCATTGGCGACTGGCCACACTTCGCGCTCGAGTCGGTCGGCAGTTTGTTCCATCCGCCGCGAGCCGCATGATGCACAAAAGCCCCTTTTTTTGCAGGAAAATCCGACTAATCTTGAGCGTGAGCACGAGTCGCATTTAAGCCTTACAAAACCGTACTGCAGTATTCCGCAACGCAAATACCGCTCGAATTCCGTTTCGACATGCTCTGCAAACGGCGCATCACTGGCAGCATACTCCGCCCTCAAAGATGGCCATACGCGGGCAACAGTTTGGTAAAGCACAGTCGACTCTGGAGTGTGACGTTGGTAAATGGCCATGCAGAGGTGCATATCAAATCACAATCGATAGGTAAATCTGGCTGCCACTGACAATAC
>CAZUYQ010000125.1:12427-14683 GCA_964624705.1 uncultured Polynucleobacter sp. | reverse complement strand
ATTAACCATATTGCGATTCTAGTTCGCTCCGTTGATAGCGCGGCCAGGGTGCTCGCTGGATACGGCTTCATCATTGGCCCCAAAGAATATTGGGACGGAGGGGGAACTTGCGAAATTTATGTTGGCGAGCCAACCCAGACAACCAAGCTTTTGTTGATGGAGCCTGCTAAGCCTGGTGCGTATGCCGAGGCAATGAAAAAGCGTGGCCCTGGCCTCCACCATGTGGCTATCGATGTTCTCAATCTTGACGAGTTAGTGGTGGGACTTGCTGGAAGCGGTTGGTATCTCCACCCTAAAAGTATTCAGAGCATTCGTAAAACCAAAACTGCTTGGTTGGCAAGACCGGGGACTAAAATGCTCGTCGAAGTGCAGGAGCGCGAAGTGGTTAAAGAGTCTCCAGCCTTCGTTTCACGGTTGGAAATGCCTTTGAATGCGCAGGAGCAGAAAATGATTGCGGCGCTTGGGGTAGACACTATAAAAAGCTCGGAAGACGACAAGCTCTGGTTGACGATTGGAAGCAAGCGCATCAATCTCGCGGAGCTATTGCAATGAGCCTCTTCTGGAAGGTGGTGTCAGCGCACATTTATTAGCCTCAAGACATGCACCGACATTAAGTTTCCGCAAATATATCGTCAGTGCTACAACACCTTTTGCAATAAGTGATTTGCCCGATCTACGTAAAGATGCGTCATCGGTTGTTCGGAGCAGAGTTCCAGGTTATGACATAGAATACACACGCCGTGGCTGGAAAATGCTTCCAGCAATTGACCGCGTCTATGTGAATGAGCGAATAAGAAATGAACTTGGTTGGTCTCCGCGATATGACTTCATATATTTGATGGAGCGACTGGCGAGAGACGAAGACCTCGGAAGCCCCCTTGCAAGGGCAATTGGAAAAAAAGGTTACCATTTAGAGAAATTTGTTGATGAACCATATCCAACTGAGTAGGGCCGGCATGTTTGATGTTAGACAATCTCCAATTAACGGCAACGGTCTTTTTGCTGCTAAGAACATTTGTAAAGGCGAAGTCGTCATTCGGTGGCAAAATACGAGAGAGTTAAGCTGCGAAGAATACAAAAATTTGAGTCAAGACGATTTGAAATTTATCGACGTTCAAAATGGCCGTGTTTTTCTAGTCGGTGAACCTGAGCGCTTTATTAATCACTCGTGTGAAGCAAATACCATATATGGACAGTTTGAAGGTATTAGCTGCGATATTGCTAGTCGGGATATTTTGGAGGGTGAGGAAATCACATCTGATTACACGCAGTTTTGTAATCCAAATCGTGATTTTGTTTGTAAATGCCGAGCCAATAACTGCCGAGGACACATTGTGGCTGGACAGCAATCCATGACGACCTACTAGTCGAGCGTGTTGAGATGAAAAGAATTTATTTAATTCCAGCTCCAGATATGGATGAACGAGCCATTGAAGCTGTTCGAATTCCCGAATGTGAAATTATCCGCATAAAATTGCCCCCACTAAGCATTGGAACAAACCTTTACGATTATATCGAAGGCTTAAAATGTCAAATTAGGCACGAAGATCCGATTCTTTTAGGCTTCTGCTATGGAGGGGTGCTTTCGATAGAAATTGCAAAAAATTTTGATATTGAGAAGGTAGTGATTGTTTCAGGCATCAAAGACAATAGTGATATTGTTACGTCTAGGAAAATTTTGGCGTATGCATTTTTTTATCTCCCCGAGACCATTCAGCAATTTTTTGGAGAGGGCGTTGCATTGCTTGTTAATCGACTAATGCGTCTTGAAATAAAGATCCCGCGAATTTGGCTAAAAAGTTCTCAGAACAAATTTATTATAAAACATGCTTTGACAATGACCAGTCAGGGAGTGCGATGCCCTGTATTTCGTATTCACGGTCGCAATGATTGGGTTGCTCCGCTACGTAATTTCATGGGAGTAACGGTAATTGATGATGCAGGACACTTTATGTTTATAAATCGACGCAAAGAGGTTCTGCAAGCTATTGCAAAAGTCCTTTAGAGCGCTGCTTGCAAGATGTATCTCACTCGGGCAGTAAAATTGTTATATTCGGCCATTTACGCTTAAAATCTTTGGTCGCAGTTCCCTGTAAATATATATCTCGAGATTTTGGTGTTACCAAATGCGGCCTGAAAATCATTGCCATTAGATCATAGAGACCATGCGGGGCGTAGTATTTAAGTCTTCCGTTTGCGTCCAGATAGAAGCCGATGGCAGTCGCGGTCTCTGCCCACGAGTCATCGCATGTTCCA
>CAZUYQ010000125.1:0-12417 GCA_964624705.1 uncultured Polynucleobacter sp. | reverse complement strand
TTGTAGGTATGAATTGTGGCCTGATTTACGGCCTCCCAATTAACGGCTGGTTCCATGGTGAACAACTTCTCTTCAATTTTCTTCTCATACTCTGGACTCGTCTTTATCGAATCGAAAAAAATCAGATCAATGTCACTTGGCGGAGTTTTTCGATCAAAGCCATGCAGTGAATCCCAAACTGCGCTCCGCACGGCACCAGCAGCGATTGCTGCCGAGTAAAATTCATGCATAACGTTGGGAATATCCTCTAACTTAATATCAGTGACGGCTTTTTTGAGACCGTCGATTGTATGCTTTATTAGCGATTTTAATATTGCCGAGGACACGTGACTCTGCCGAATGGCAGAGCATTTGACCCCACCGCTTGCGGTGGTTGACCCCCTCGGAGCCCTTTGGGCGACGGCGGATTTGAAGTTGTTACGCCACTAGGCGACTGGGGTCAATTAGATTTCTTTGTCTTTCGAAATGATTCACCTGTTAACGTGATTTTGTCGCTTGGTCCTGTGATGCGGTCGACGATCGAATCACTGATGACACTGTCTTGAAATAAACTCCTCCATCCTTGTGGCTCAACTTGAGACGTGACGATGACGACACTCTTCGTATAGCGTTCTTCGAGTATCTCAAGCAGGGTAACCGCTTCATCGTGGCTGTAACTTCTTAGGCCAAAATCGTCGAGTATAATTGCGTCTGGTTTCACGATCCGCTTGATGGATGCAAGATACTTTCCCGCGGCACGGTCGGCTTGAATTTGTTCAAGTAAGAGGTTTACAGACCAAAATGCGACGGTGATTTCATGCTGGCAGAGCATTCTACCAATAGAGATGGCGAGGTGGGTTTTACCGACACCCGTTGGACCGCAAATGATAAGGCTTTCTTTGCGATGAAAGAAATTGCCGGCGGTGAGATCTTTAAGCTTTGTTTTCGTTAAGCCACGAGGTCTATTCTGATCCCAGTTTTCGAGATCACACTGACTTCTGAATTTTGCTCTTTTTGTAAGAGAGCTTGCGTAAGCATTCTTCCTCGCAAGTGCCTCGTCTTCTAGGACGAGCTTAAGAAACTCGGCCGGATGAAGGCTTGCGCTTATGGCTTCCTCTATGCGTCTTTCCATTCCGTGATGCACGCCGCTGAGACGCATCTTTGCTGCTAGATTTTTGACTGCCTCGATCATTTTTAATGCTCCTGTGATTGAAGGTGAATATTTGCCAGCTCCCGTTTCGGAGGATTGACTACGTTTAGATTTTCTTTGCCGGGTTTATAGTGGCGTGCACAGTCGGTAAAATAGCGAAGCTCCTTCTTCCTGAAGTCCATCGCCCTCAAAGCGGCAAATTCCATCGATTCTTTGCTGATAGAATTCGTTTCGAAGAAGCGGACAAGACCCTGCATACGCCTGAGGACTCGGAGGGGATATCTTTCTGCCTCAAATTGCCAGGTAACATACTCACTAGTTTTTGGACCAATAGACGCTGCAAACCTTTCGATTCGCTTTACGTCGAAACAAGATCTTTGGACTTTATGTGGTGGCAGGTGCTCTTCAATGATGGAGGGCTTGTATTTTTCGCGGCGAGCATGTGTTGCAAGGGTTTCCATGCCGCTTTCATCGAGAATGATCACCATTTTATCGTTGAACTTAACTTTAACGCGTTTGCCGACATGGATATGTGGTACCGAATAAACTGACGTCAGTAACTCGATACAGCAATCAGGATGGACCTTGGCTTCTTTCCATTCATAAAGTTCGTAAGTTGATTGAGGCAGTGGTCCTAACAGCGGCCGTTCAAGTTCGAATCGGTCGACTCTTGAAACGCCGTAGTCTGCCATCACTCGGTTATTGAGTTCATCGAGGTATGGTCTGAAGGCTATGTTTAGTTCGGCGAGTGAGTAGAATTTGTAGTTTCGGTAGCGTTCAAAAAAATCTCTTTGAACGACACCAATCGTCGCTTCAACGGTAGCTTTATCGCGAGGAGTACGCACTCTTGCTGGCAGTGCGGCGAAGCCGCAGTGATTGGCAAAGTCACAGTAAACGGGATTGACGTCGGGATCATAGCGATGAGCTTTGGTAACGCCTGATTTTAAATTGTCCAGAACAACGTACTTCGCAACGCCGCCGAAGTAGCTCCACATGCGTTCGTGAGACCGGATAAAGTCGGCTGATTTCTGCGACGCTGTAAACTCACCGAAAACGTAAGAGCTTGCTGGCAATACACCGCAAAAGAATTGCGATTTAACAGTTGATCCCGTCTTGCGGTCATAGATAAGGAAGCCATCGCAGTAATCTACTTGGGCCTTTTCACCAGGCTCATGTTGCTGCCGCACTGCAATCACAGTACTCATTTTCTTATCGCGGCCACGCAGTTCACGTGCAAAGTGGGAATAACTTATAGAGGGAATCATCTCTTCATAGACACGCTTCACCGGTCTGCCGAGCGAGACCTGCTCTTGAGCGTATTGCCAATCGATCGTTGATGGCGATGCGTTCTGCGACTCTTCGACTAGAGTCGCTTCATTAATTGCCTCGCGAAGGTGTTTCTTAACTGTATTTTTGGATTTGCCCAGTGACCTGGCAATCTTCTTTATCTTGTGACCGTCGGCGTGCATTCGTCGAATTTGATCGATCATAGACTGGCTCGTACCTTTCATGTCCCCTCCGAAATTAATGGAGGGGGTCAATAAGGCCGTGCCACAAAGGATGCAACTGCGGGGGTCAAGTCCCTGCAATCACTGGGGTCAAAGGTGATGCCACAGAGGGGGTCAGATCATGCCACTCGGGGGGTCAAATGCCATGCCATTCGGCAGACTCCTCAAAGGCAAAAATTTAGTCAAGACGAGGCATTTTTATGACGCTTGTTTCGCGATTTCATCGCGAACAATTTCTCTGACTTTCTCAGCGGTCAAAACAATTCCATCATTTTGCATGGCCTCACGAAGCAGTGAATTGATCAGGGCCTGATACTTTACACCACGGCGATCCGACTCCTGAAGCAACCACCCCACAATCTCAAGATCGAGGCGGATGGTTTTAATCACCTTGGCGTCTTTTTTAACGACTGCGCCTGTTTTTACTCGTTTAAGTTTCTTAAGATCATATTCCTTTTTCATATGCGTGTCGCTCCTGTTTGGTCGTTTTTCGACCTGAAATAATTCGAATCATGGTCTCTCCCCGTTCACACCAAACGACAAGCAATGTGCGATTGCGCGATGAATGACCCACAGTAATAAGCCGAGCCTCTTCTGCACTATCGTCAAGAAAGGTCTCAGCCATTGGGTCAGTTAAGACAGTTGCGGCTTCTTCAAAAGAGACACCGTGCTTAAGTTGATTTAGGGCGGCCTTTTCAGGATCCCACGTAATTTCCATTATATAGCTCTTTTATAAAGTATTTACAATGTAAAACATATTTTTAATTTTTCCGTTTGATAATAAGTAGATCTGCATATTCGGTCAGGATCTCCCCTAACCCGTAGTTGACCCTCTCCTCGTCCACGGACGGCTCGCCACCGCGAAACTTTATAAGCTCCCCAATCGCAAAGAGCTTAGCACCGAGGGTGTATCACTCTGTTGTCTGTGGTTGCCCTGATTCAATTTTGTCATTTGATTCCATAAAATTATTACCGCTTTGGGGCAAAAATGGGGAGACTACAGAGGAGAAATGAAAGGATTTGAGCGACACCCGAGACAAGAAGCAATCGGCTGGTTATGCTGAGATCTCAATGGTTTAGGGTGGCTATCTTTCTTCTTTGACTTCAGAGAGTTAGCGTTTTGAAGTTTTGAAAAAAAATATTTTTGTTTTATAGCGAATTCGCCTGACCTTTGTCTGACTTGAAAAGACTAATCGCGAGTCTTCAGAGCACTTCTAGCGAATGGTTTTTTGATTCCAGAGTGTCCGCCCAATTTTATGCCTCGGAGTTCGCAAAGTTAGATGACGCGGTGTATGACAGTTTGAAAGGCGCGGCTATGCTTCGCTCGGTTGGAGAGTGTATTAAATTCGCGATGAACACGGATATCCTCTCGATGAACGATTTATTTACGACTGATCAAAAGGCGCTGGGTAAGCTAAAAAAAATATCGGAAATAATGTGCATCTGGGTAAGCTTTCGGCGAGGATGAACGGAATGGTGTCATATAAAGATGACTACGAAGCTTTGGTTCATTGCAAATCTAGAATCGTCGACCCTAAATTTTGTTCGAAAGACGGTTCACTCAAAAAACTCTCCGAAGTATTTCCTGAATGGGGTGAAATCGTCGATGAAGGTTTAAAACCCAAGACCTATCATCTTAAATTTCTAGACTGATAATAACAATATATTGCGGACGATTTTGATCATGCAAAACTAAGCTGCATCGGTATGCTTGTCACAGGTGAACCACCAATCGGGCGTTTTGTACGCGGACCATTGTCTTTGAATCCGAATTTTTTATAAAACTCGTAAGCGGTTAGCGTTGAATCTAACGAAATAAGGTCAACGCCTTTTTCTTTAGCGCAATCTAACATAGCTTCCATAAATGCTCGTCCAACACCCATGTTAACAACATCGGGAGTTAGGTATAGAGCTTGGATATGCCCGTGTCCGTCCTTGGGATCGAATGTGATTGCAGCTAGACCTTGTACTACTTCGTTAAGCTCGACCACCCAAACCAAGTTTTTTGTGATTCCCTCGATCCAACGGTCACCAAGTTCTCGATATCCCCAACCTTTAATTTCCTCACTACCGTGATCTTTGATACAAATCTCGCGGATAGACCGCATGTGGGCTACATGAATGGCTTCCCGGTCACATAATATTGCTTTGCGGATTAACGGTTTCAGACCATTGAATTTAACGTTCACACCTAATTGATAACTTTCCCATTGATTTGCCTCTGTTTCAGTCAAAACTCCGCAAAGCAAACCAACGTGCTTTGCGAAAGCGATAGTCGCCCAGGGCTTAGCAGTGACAATCTTGGAATCAATCACGAGGTTTTCATCGACATATCTGGTACTCGCTATCTTTGGTGCAGCGTAAGCAAGGAGTTCTGCGAATTCGGGCCGAGGAGCATGGCGTTCTGTTGCCATATGAGTCATTTTACGTCCGTCAAGAATTCCGCTTTTTGCAACAATGAGCGCGCCGTTGCAAATCCCACCGATCGTGATTCCCGCACGGAATGAGTTTCTCAATAGATCGTCCAAGGCTGTATTATCTTTTATATCATAAATGTCGCCACCCGGGACGATGACGGCCTTCACCATTGATTCAGGTATAGACTCATACGAATAATCTGCATTTAAACTGAAGCCTTCGCCAACCGCGATGGGACCACCATCCGGGGTTGCGACCGCAATGCGCATGGAATTCGAAAGCAAGGAAATGACATGCGCAACTTCTAAGTAGACGCAACCCGTGTAGGCAACTAAAATACAAACCTCATTTTCAGATTTATTTTTCATTTTAGATCCTTGTATATAGAACGATCAGATCGTTTTCGACGACAACCAAAGAAAAGCATGAAAAAACTCGAGCTGCGGTTGTCATCCAGGCACACAAAAACTAACAGATGATGGAACTCTTTTAAAACCATATACTTGATCTTGGCCGGGTTTCAATGCCTTGGCAAATTCTTCTTGGTGCACTAAACTACAGACGCTCGTCTATGCTTTAAGAAATTGGATATGATGCTTACGAAAGTCCACCTTAGATCTTACTACCACTACTTGCGTTACCTGGTGACCAAGCAAGGAGTGCGAGACAACATTAAATTTAAAAATAAGTATGCAGGCCAACGCTGTTTTTTGATTTGTACAGGTAAGTCGGTTTTACAATTTGATTTTTCTCTTCTCCAAAACGAGTGGTCGTTGGGCTGCAACTTGCTCTTTAGACATCCCGACG
The DNA here is from genome assembly GCA_964624705.1 of uncultured Polynucleobacter sp. Taxonomy (GTDB): domain Bacteria; phylum Bdellovibrionota_B; class Oligoflexia; order Oligoflexales; family RGVZ01; genus CAMDKS01. The sequence goes on along the minus strand of CAZUYQ010000125.1, from coordinate 6,555 downwards.
CAAAGAAATTGAAGTTTGCTGGCTACTTCGATATTGATCCCCCTAGTTCTCATTATCCCCATCCAGATCCCTATTGGAGAGAGGGCGGCTATCACCGTGATCTTGCAGAATTTGCCAATTCTATTGGAAGTCATGTGTTTCAGAGACTGGGTCTGAAACCATTTTGCGATAGATACGGCGCATTTTTTAAGAGTGTCTCCTACCTTCAGACGGCAGGACTTCTGGACGTTTCGAAGAGCGTACATAATGATATGGCTGGCCGCATGAATGTTCTCGATGGCGTTGCCTACACGATGCTGGGTGCAGCTCAGTATATGGGTTTTACCGAAATTTATCTTATTGGCTGTGATTATACGGTTTCACCGCGACAAGTCGGACATTTTTACGACGATACGTTATTAAAAGATTTTGTACCGGTTGATGAGCGGCATATTCGCATGCGCGATTTCTTGAAGAGTAAAGGCGTGAAGGTGACAAACTTGATCATGCCTGGTTTCGAAAGTCCTGTTTATGACTCGATGTTGATTCGAGATTTTATGGAACAGCAGAAGAAGAAATCGCCTTAACCATTGATTTTTAATTTTGTCATCAATTTAAATGTTTGATTGAGATCAGCTAAAATTTTATCAATGCGGTAATACTTATCAAAGTATTCATAGCTGTTCTTGCCGAGAATATCTCGCTCCGTAGGCGGAAGTTTGAGGAGCGCCAAAATATTATTTCGCAAGGCGACGTGGTCTTCCGCAGGGCCGGCAAGTAAATGCTCGCAAAATATTTGGGAAATCCTGAGCTATTCCTATATTTCCCGCGAAAATAAGGCGAATCCCGCCTTTTGGCTTCTTTGGAAGTTGCTGTGCGAGAGCCACGGGTAATACAAGATTAGGGTGTTATTGCGTCGAAAAGGTTGTTTGTGATCATATTCAAGGAATCAAACTTCATGTTTTTGAGTGCAAAAGAAATACCTTGGTGCCCCTTCGTGACTACATTCGTCATCCGCGGTCTAATGCCAATTTAAAATACCGGCGGTCGCTACGGTCTGAAAGATTAAGGCGTTCGGAAATTTCCGAAGAACTATAACTTTTTTGCAACAAGTTAGCAGAAATTGGAGTTAGCGCACGAAATACGATTTCGTCCGACAATGTGCGGGAAGTCTTTTCGTGTGGATAAAAAATCGATAATCGATAAAAACGTAGACTTGTGACTGAATTAGCGGGGCAAATTCTACCCAGCTTGCAGCCGACGAGCTTCGGATCTAAAATTAAATATTATGTATTTACACGCTAACCGACTCCTTGGGAGAACTAATCTATGAATAAATTATCTAAATTTATGATATTGACCTCTTTTGCATCCCTAGCCAATTTTGCACAAGCAGAAGAACATTCAAAATTGCCGATCTTTGTCCGTTATACCCATAACGGCGATATTGATGCCCATTTAAATTTATCTTGCGAAGTAGGAAAAGTTTCGTCTTTTTCAGCACCTTTTCTGGCATCTGAGACTCCATACAACGATCCTAAATGGCAAATTAAAGTCAAACCCCTATCGTTAGTGGATGGTGATGTTGAGATTGAAGCGACGATTCTTGAACGCGGAAAAGTGCTCGCAACACCACGTGTCAAAACAAAACTAGGTGAACCAGTGACTCTCACTCTTGCAGATAGTAGCGGTGAAACTATGACACTAGAACTGAAGACTCAGCAGAGTGAAGGCCTGGATCCCGTAAAAACTTTTAAATACAAACCACAGCATATTTCCATCTCTGACGCGATTGCTTGCACGTCATTCATAACGGATGAAATGGAAAAATTTGATCTAAGAACCAGTGTCAGTTACGACGACGCAATTGAATATGTTGGGACTGAGGATTTACTCAAAAAAATCCGCCAAAGACTTGCACAGGTTGATGTTAATCTGAATGCAACTGCGAACTAAACTTGACCAACGGACTTCGACCCAATAGAAAGGCTCCGACTGCACCATAAAGTAGTGGCAATGCTGCATTGCCAATGAGCGAGCCAAGGAGAGCGGGCTTATCTAAGTTCTGCGTAATCACCATAATGTTCAAGACCACCGCAATGGCAGCACCAGAAACCCAAGCCTCTCTAAACCAGTCTTGTTGTCTATGCGGTGACGGGATACTTGAGTCGGGTTTCACAAGATAGCAAGACATAATGGGTGCAAGCATGACAATGAGCGAAGTGATAGAAAAATAGGTATTAACGTTGCCGCCTTCAAGGATAATTCCAAGCATCGCAAGGGAAATGCCACATAGAAAGCCTATGGTTTGCTTTCCAGAAAAACTGAAAACCTTGCTAGGCTGATTCTCCGTGAAATTATTTTTAGCAACCCACGCAAACTTTGCGGGTACGACAATGAATGCATTAAACATATGACCATATAACAGACATACGAGACCCACAAAAATACTTGGACCTATGAGATCCGGGGTGGTGTAGTTTGCTGCTGCATGCAACAACCCCATCACAGCACCAATAAACCCAGCTGTTTTGCTGGCTCTTCCTAATGTTTCGATGACTGCAAAAATTTTAGACTCCTCATGTAGTTTTAAATTGGACTTCGAAAAAAACACTCGGCACAGAGAATATATGGAGCTTGTATCTTTCAAAATGAATAAAAAACTAAAGGCGAAGCCAGTGACAATGAAAACACTCGTTAGTTGAATGACAGAACGTAAACCAAGCCCCATCATCGCCATTGCTGCTAAAACGATGATGATTCCCACAAGCGACGAAGCCCAAAAACGGGTGTTGTTAATCATGAAAATATTCCTCCAGTGTGTGGTCTTAACCAGACTTAAGCTCATCGGTTCGCTTGAGATATATGTAAATAAACCCGAAGATATCATGATTTTTAATACCTTATAGCTGCTGTCCGATCAATGGGGGCCCTAGCCCAAGGGGTCTTTACCTATTATGAATTTCATCTGATCGGTATTCGCTGCTATTCTATTGATTAAAGTTCAGCGCAATTTTTTCTTGATTTCATTGATGCCAAGGAGGGCAGCATGATCAAATTTTTATTTCCATTTTTAATGTCTATTATTTCGTTAACTTCCTCGGCGAATCCATATTGGGATGAAACCAAGGTTCCAAAAATCAAAATGCCTGACTTAGATTCTCTTAAAACTTCCCCTACTCTCGCCATCGAAGAGCTACGAACAGATGCCGTCCAAATTATGCGAGTCGAGATCGCCTGGAATACAAATGAAACGTATCAAGTTAGCGCAGTCACAAGAGAGCCTTCCGGCACACCAGCTTTGGTCAGAAGGTCTCGTGTACCTAATTCGCTCGGTAGCTACCGAGCGATGCTCATAAATCGCAGTACTCGAGAAGCTGTTGCCCACGATGCCATAGGCACTGGCCGCGAGTATCGCAAGTTAACACGTGCTTTGACATTTCGATTTCCAATTATCGAAGGCGAGTTCGATATTCGCTTAATTGCAGAGAATCCGGTCACTGGGGTCATGGAAAATGTTCTTCAAGCGCCGGTTGTCGTTCCTGATCAGGCGCTTCCTCCGATGATTGGAATAGAGGTTCGAGAGATCTCGCAGGCCACTCAGGAGCATTCGCTTAAAGTGGTGATTTATTCTGAAGGTTATACCGCGTCTCGCAAGGCCGCATTTTTTCAAGATGCGGAGAGCGCGGTGAAAGTTCTCAAGAGTCAAAAATGGCCTGGTGTAGAATCTATGGAATTTCAAGCGGTGTTTGGGTCGTCAAAGACAACTCTTGGCAATCCGATAAGTCTCGGAACGCCTGTCCCGGAGCGAGATAGTTTTCTTGGACTTTACTATCCTTACTGGGATAATTTTGGTCGTTGGAATAACGTCGTGTATCCTACCCGTGAATCAAAATATAGAGGGGCCCTCGGTCAAGTTCCCTATGACTATCCTATTGTCTTGGTGGATAATGCTGTCTACTTTGGCGTTGGGAATTTTAATGAGATCACTGCCGTCCCAAGCCGCCATTCGTCCTTTGTTTATCTTTTAATGCATGAATTTGGGCATTACTTCGGACTCAATGAGGAATACATAGGCGGCGGTCGGACGGAACTTGAGTTTGCGGAAAAGATTCAAGATCCCTGGTCGCAGAACATGACGTTTGAAAAAAATCTACCCCTCGTGAAATGGGCGGATTTTATAAAGGCGGGGACACCTCTCCCAACGCCGAGCTCGGTGTGGAATGTCGCGGTTCATGGGCCCTTTGGAGCTTACCGCGGTGGCTATGCTGATTCAAAATCTAGTAGTAGAAATCATAAGCCAGGCCTGAGCTGCGTTATGGAGGATAAAGAGAACTTCTGTCCTATTTGCGCCGAGGCGATCAGAAAAAAAATAGAATTTGATCTAGCTGTCCCTGGCGATTTCCAATTTGAATAAACTTGACTTAGTGATACCGTCCGAGCGGACTTAGTGGGCTTGACCTCTGTCTTAAATATGGGGGCAAAAACTTTGCCGGACAAAAAAATAGTTTATCTTGTCGAGGCTGCAGACGTTGGGCGTGTTGACGCTCTCGTTGCAAAACTCATCGATTTTTCTCGTTCGCGAGTCCGTGGCCTGATTGATCACGACGGCGTTACCATTAATTCTGAGAGCTGCGATGATGCTGGAGCGAAAGTTCTCGCAGGGGATACGGTAGAGATCACCTATGATCCTGTGAGACGTTACAAAGAAAAACCAGCAGGCCGAGCACCGAAAGGATTTGCAGTTGTCTATGTGGACGAGCATTTAGTTATTGTCGACAAAAAATCTGGACTTCTAACGGTTCCAACAGTGCGGCAGGAAACTAATACTCTTGTTGATCTGGTGTCGACTCACCTCGCAAAAGGCCAGTCTCGTCATAAGAAGGTCATCGTTATTCACCGCCTCGACCGTGATACGTCTGGATTGTTAGTTTTTGGTAGAAATATGGAGGTTGCTGGTAAGATCATCGGTCAGTTCGCGGCAAAAAAACCTGAGCGTGAGTATATTGCAATCGTTGCCGGTCGACTTGAGAAGGACCAGGGCACTATACAGAGCTACCTGGCGACCGATGAAGATCTCAATCAGCACTCAGTGGATGAAAATTCACGAGAAGTAGAGGGAGCTAAGCTAGCGATCACCCATTTCAAGGTTCGCGAGCGCTATAAGAATGCAACTCTGATTGTCGTAAACCTTGAGACCGGTCGCCGCAACCAAATCCGTGTACATTTTGCCGAACAGAATCACCCTATACTGGGCGATGCGCGCTATGAGGTCGAACAAGCCAGTCATAAATCCTGGCCGTACAAGAGACTAGCCCTGCACGCTCGCGTTCTAGGTTTTAAGCATCCCGTAACAGGGAAAGATCTCCGATTTGAATCATCTCTGCCTCAAGAGTTTGAAGAATTTGCGAGGCGAGAATCGATGAAAAAATAGAGTTAAGCACTTCTTGTTTTGACTCTTTTTCTAAATGAATCCACAGTATTCAAAACACTACAAAGTATGAAAATAGGGGCACCTCTTGAGAGGTGCTCTTCTGCCATTTAAGCCTTTTATAGACATTGGCATATATTATGCACAAGTACAAAAGCATAAGCATGAAGCCAACATTGGTTTTTTGTACTTTGACTTTGTAATATTATTTTCTGGAGGCAGACAGTTTATGAATCAGCAAGACGTCACTCATGGCGTGCCGGATTACTACGATATTGATTTTAGTGAAAATCCCCTTAACGCTTTAAACGTTTTAAAGAGACAACATCGCCACATTGAGAAACTGTTTCATGAGATTCTTACCGAAGGAGCGGACTCTGCAGCGGACGCCCTCGTCGAAGAAGTTTGTGATGAGCTTATTCTTCACAGCGAGATCGAGGAATTTATTTTTTATCCCGCTCTTCGAGAACTGAACACTCACGCATATTTCGAGGCTGAGGATGCTCATAGTAAGGTTAAAGACCTTATTAAGCTGGTGCGTGAAAGCAACTCAGGAAGTGGACTGTTTCTGGAGCAAGTCGAACTTCTGAAGTCAGTCGTTGAAGAGCATGTCCAAGAAGAAGAGAAAGTTATTTTCCCGATTATGGAAGAGAATCTAGGCGACGAAGCTCTGGAATACATGGGTAAAACCATGCTTGAAATTGTAAACCGGAGAATTATATGAAGACAAAAGAAAATTTTCTAAATACGAGAACGTTCAAATTCAATAAATCGTTTGTTTTAAATTGCCGCAGTACCAATATTGGTCTTACCGCTGAGAAGATTAGGTTATTGTATGGGATTCAAAGTGCAGGGCTAATAACTGCTTGACACAAACATATCTAAAGTGACTATACCTACCTATGACAAGTAGGTATTTAAGCATTGGCGAAATGGCAAAGCGGTTTTGAGTCTCTATTTCAACCCTTAGGCGCTGGGAGGATGAAGGACGAGCCCCTCCATCCATAAGGACGGAAGGGAAGCAGCGGCGTTATGAAGTGAAAGACGTTAAACCTTCACGCACGCAACTTAAGACCATCGCTTACGCACGTGTTTCTTCACACGATCAAAAAGAAGATTTAAAACGCCAGCAAAAAGTTCTTGAA
>CAZUYQ010000124.1:14521-14747 GCA_964624705.1 uncultured Polynucleobacter sp. | reverse complement strand
TCTCCAAATCCGCGCCGATCCCTCAATCAATGCAATGCATAGCTACGTTATATCGAATCATAGCAAAACCCACCAAAATTTTTTGCGATCATGCGTTATGGAGCGCGACCACCGCCCGAAATTAACCGAATTTCATCAAAAACAAAAGAAATCGAAAATAAAATAAATCTAATCGCCTGTTATTGTTTTAAAATTCCTTTGAAAACAAACTCTTGCACAAAAAAAT
>CAZUYQ010000124.1:0-14448 GCA_964624705.1 uncultured Polynucleobacter sp. | reverse complement strand
CATTAGATGGGACGAACACAACCGTTTGCAATTTCAATGATAGATGATGCGTTAGACAAATTTTGCTTCCGATGCTATACGTTCTTATCGAAGTTTACAGAAGCAGTCGCAGACTTACTCTCAAAGACGTCCGACGGTTCGCTTGGAATGCAAATCGGTCAAGGAGCAACTCCCATGCCAGAAAACCTGCAAGGAGTGTGGAAATTAATTAAAATTGGCGATCAAGCCACATCAGGCGAATTTGAGATGCGTGACCACGAAGTTCGCGGAAAACTGATCTACACTGCCGAAGGATGTGTTTTCGTTGCCTTAGCTTACTTAAAACCCAGCGGATATGAGTCCAATTTTTATACTGGGACTTTCACCGTCGAGTTAGATCAAGCAAAGATTTTTCATACCGTTGAAATCGCCTCTGATTCTAAGAGGATCGGTAAGACTCTCGAAAGAGACTTTCGACTAGAAAACGACAGTCTTATTTTGCGTGGACTCAATCCCACTAATAAAGTCGTGGAATTGATTTGGCAAAGAATGCGTAATGGGACTGAATCATAAACATTAACGTTGCAACTTCGAATTTTATTACGCGAACTTCGGGATTCGATGGCTTATGGTGCGCATTTGGCACTGGAATCATTGCTCTGTCAGTTTTGTGGTACAAAAAAGGAGGATAGTTCGACCATGCTAACGATGTTTGTCACTTCAGTAAAAGACTATCGCATGGAAGCGGAAGCATTCTACTATCTGTGTAAGCGCGACACGACCTTGAACGATGAGAATACGATACTTGTTGCAAAGTCCGGTGACGAAGTCGTCGGCATTGTCCGCTTGTGCCTCGAAAACGAGTGCCATGTGTTGCGTACGATGCAAGTACATCCTAACTATCAACGGCAAGGTATTGGTCTAAAAATGATCGATAGATATAAGTTGTTATTGGAAGATCGTAAAATCGACACGGTTTACTGTATGCCCTACGCACATCTAGAGAGGTTTTACGGAATGATCGGATTTAAGAAAATCATCGAATCAAGTGCGCCTCAATTTTTGCAGGAGCGTGTCATCGCCACCCGGCTGAAGAAACCGAATGAAGCCGTGATACTTATGAAACGATAACTGTGAAGGCGGAAGAGAATTATCTAATGCGCAGTGCCTTAGACTATGCCGCATACAGGCAAAGGACGAGTTCGTTATTGGGACCTTTTAATGATTTGCGGCTTTGATCGGAGGACAGACATATGGCCAACTTAGCGTTATTTGACTTCGATCATACCATCACAACAAATGACAATTTCACCTCTTTCATTTATTACGGAGTCCCAGTTGTTAGACGAACACTTGGCAGTATCGTTTTAGCACCGCTCTTGGTCGTCAAGTTGGTGCGAGTCAAATGGCCTAGCGCTGATTTGTACTGAGCTCGAAATCATAAATGGTCATTATACAGGATGATACTCAAACGGTGACTGCACCGGAGCAGAGAAAGCTCGCAGAGTGCGAAAGGCGTACAATTTAGCGTCCTACTCAGAAATATTTGCTTACGGTGACTCAACCGAAGACCAAGCAATGCTGGCTTTAGCCAGTAGAAAATTCTATCGCTGGCAGGAGCAGTGAAAGACGCCATTGTCACTCCAGGCGTGACCTTGATCATGCAGCATTTGGGTAGGTTCGGGCAATAAATCGATTTCCGCGAATAATCAATATATTCATACGGTAAATCCGTGAGGATCTCTCAGTCCATCAAATCCGTAGCCGTACTCTTGCAATTCTTGGCTTCCAATTTTTAGCATTTTATCACCGACAATTTTTCCGCCAAGTTTCTCATAAAATGTACGGAAGGGATTATTAGTAAGGCACCAAACAACCATCTTATCAAAACCGTCTTCATTAAGACGTGAAAGTGTTGCGGCGAAAAGTTTTCGTCCCACTCCATACCTTTGAGACTGCTTGTCAACAAAAATAGCCCACAGTTCGCCGTCATAGTCACTTACATGCGTTCGGTTCGGGCCACCGCAGCAAAAGCCCAGAGCCCGCTTGTGAACGTCTTCGGCAATGTGCCAATGGAATCGATCTTTGCCTTTGGTCAATATTTCTTTAATACTGTCTGTTGTAGCCTCGTATGACATCGCATCTAGATAGGTTTGATCCACGATGCCGCTAAACGAAGCACGCCACCCGTCGATTTTTAACTTCGCCAGCTCGAATGCATCAGAAGGAACGGCATTTCTGATAGAAATATTCACGGTGCCAAACCAGACTTTTTCACATAAACAGTATTTAGAGATCGTCTTGTACTTCTTTTCGAATTTGTCAGCATTTCGTTACTCCGATAGCAGGACCACAGCCTCGATTTCAATCATCATTTGGGGATCAATCAATCCTTTTATTTCCAACATGCTTGTGTCGGGTGGATAATCTTTAAAACCTCACCATGTGCTCTGCCAAATTCTTCCTACTTAGAAATATCAGTCACAAATCATTCTTGCAATGAAGACAATTTTATTTTTCAGAGTCAGCTGGTGGAGTTTCTTCGCCATTAGAGCCATAGGGTCGGCACCCACCTTCAGTATGCCGCGCACAGTAGTTTCATCGCCTTTTGCCGCCGCACAATGCAGAGTAAATAGCGTGCAATTAGAGGGCACTGTCGGATCGTTAGATTTAAGCTCGTCCTGTTTATCGAGGTTGCGGTGACATCCCAAAAATAAAACGGTGATCAGTAGTGTTAGGGATAACGCCCGTTCTTTAGATTTAGTATCGGCACTCCACCAGCGTTGAAAATATTTGGGATTGTCCCAAACATTGTATCGTAGCTACAAAATTTTTATGCAGACTTATCCTGAGACTCTCTGCATCAAACGGTCTTTTTCATAAAACTGTTCGGTTAACCAATGAGCCAAGGCAATGTCATCGTTAGGTACCATTTCAATGGGATGACGTTTTACGTGCAAATTCACCAATGCAACATCGCCCCGAATGGCCTGAACTAATGTTGGTATGCGATCACCGGAATATTCAATCGTCAGACTATAAATTGCCTTCACATGATTCCTCAACCCATGTACCGACGCGATGAAACCTTTTGTCCGAGGAAAGAGCACATGTTTGAGGGGCTTGAGATTCATCTTTTTTGCAAAAGTCTCGCTATCTTCTAGTTTCTTCGGCGTAATCCGAGTTCCCTCCGGAAACGACGTCATCCAAATTGGAATTTTGTCGGTTTTATAACGTTCAAACATCCGCAAAATCTTTTTCTCGTCATCCATCCAATTTCGTTTGAGAAATATGCAGCCAAGAAACATTAAACCCCAGCCAAGTCCCGGAACGTATTTAATCACATCTTTTACCATCCATTTCACATCACCAATCCGCCCCTTTCTAAGTGCTAGACTAATAATAATGATAATATCGCTCATACTCTGATGATTACTAAAAACGATCGCGTTCTCACGCGCTGGAACATCATCACCTATGACGTTAATTTTCATCCCCACCAGATTTTGTGCGGCCCACGCCCACCAACCCCAAATTGCCGATGCAGCAACGCGGTTATAGGCCCGGTAAGCGGACCTTGAAATCGGTAATAATAATAAACTTGGGAATTGTAAAAGATTGAGAACTATCAGAGGAACGAAAGCGAATACCAAAGTGAACGTGCCCCAAATGTAAATCCAGATAAATTGACCAATTTTTGTCTTCTTCCAGTTATCCATGCCAAATATATTCCTCAGCCCAGAGTTTTCATTCAACTAAAAAGCAGAGGTAACATAACAAGTTCCGTTGAGGATAGCTAGTCAGCTGGCATCAATGCCCGGGACAATCAACGGTAGAGTTTTAATTCTTCGTCAGTATACGGGCGAGGATGTGAGACTGATTTTTGCGAGAATGAAATTTCATCTTCTTGCTTCCCGCCAATTCCATACACATATTTCGCGAAAGTTTTTGTTAAGTTAGCCCCAGTCAAACGTTCTAGAAATGACTTAAAAAAACCGACCGTAATCGTCGTATGCTGTCGCTCTGTAAACAACGCGCGCAGAATAGCACGCATGCCAGTTTGCCCTCCAAGAGAAAAAGATTCGAACTGTTTATCAAATTGACTAATCAGGTCTCTTCCGGCCGTATAAGCACTCATGGTTGTTTGACGTCGATAAGAAGAAAATCCACCTAGATTATATGCAATTCCGCTTGGTCCTTCGGAGGCACGAACATATTTAGCGTCCCGCCAGCTGGCGACTGCCTCGTCGATCCATCCGGCATTCCCATCGCTTGGCATAACACCACGCGCAAACCAAAAATGAGTAAACTCGTGGCCGATGGCTTTAAGAGAGGTCATAGTAGCACCACAGTATTCCATCCCACCATCTGTTTCCTCTGGAGTGATGTAAGCCAACGCACGAGGGTGAGAAAACGGACCGAAAGTTTTTTCGTTCTCAGCTAATACTTCTAAAGCTTTCGTTAAACCTGTTTGTGCCAGTTCAGAAGTTTCTGCATAAATAAGTACCGGAATATCTGCCTTCTCGCCCGCGAAAATAGCCGAACTTTCAACAAACCGACCTTTTGCAGCGATGTGTAAATAAAACGACGACGCAGTAAAATACTCAGGGAAGGTCAAATTCCAATTGTTGTTAGAATCTAAACTTAAATTTCCATTTGTATAGACGCTGTGCTCAACTGTTGTGTTTAAAATAGTAATATTCATCGTTTGTCTATACTGATCAAATTCACTATTTGATGGGCCATACTGCTCCCAATAGCCTCGGCCGCCCGAGCGTAAATCAGTCATAAAAAAGCCGGCCCTTACAGCCCCATTTTCAATGGTAATTCCCTCTCTTAAATTGTAGGTAAGTTCTAACTCGTAACTTTCATTACTTACAACTTGGCGTTTTAAGACACGAAACCGCGTCACGTTATCGGGATCAGCTGTAGTTGGTATGTCAGTGGGGACAACACTCTCGCCATTTAACTTGGCAGATTTGATTGCTGGGACCAGATCAAATATTGGAAACCCATTTTCTAACGCTTTGAAATGAATCTTTGCACTGCCAGTAGCCGTTGAAGACTCGACGTCAAAAACGATATCCAGGTGAATATCAGTAATATCGATCGGAACTGCTTGTGATCCTGCAAAGGGGAAGGCATGAGGCGCGTTTGTTAACTCATCTGCGAAGCCAGAAGAAACGGTCAGCAAATTAAGTAAAAGAACGAAGAAGATCCGCACGCGCCGAAAAAGCTGCATTTGCCCACCTCAATAGTAAATATGATGATGTTCTTAGCTCTATTTTATATCGCCAAGTTCAAATAATCAAATTCACTATTAAGTGTCCAAACTGCAGGATTCATATTAAAGAATCTATATCTTATAAAAATTATTTATAAGCTGCGCGAAACACGCTGAGTCATTTCCGATAATATGGCAGACTGAATAGAAGAAGCACCAGGTTCGATGATCGGAAAATATTTCTTAACCACTTCCCCTGCGACAGCAGTAAACAGCCCAAAAGCTACCGGTTCAATTAAATTCTGCGCCTTAGACAGCGCCTCCTCATTTATAAATCGATTATAGACTCTCGTATTAACTAATGCCTCAATGCTTTTTTTTTGATTCGATTTCTTAGCTATGTAAAGACCTAGCCCAAATAACGCACCGCTGAAAGCGACTGGATGTTCACGGAGCTGATGAGCGGGGGAAACTGTCCTCATAACATTCCGAAAATTCGCGGTTCCCTGCTCGACGGAGTCTTTGATAGAAATTGCCGTCTCCTTCAAATTTTCTTCTAGAGCTTTTACTTTGTGGCCTAAGGCTGTACTCGTCTCCGCGATGGAATCCTTTAAATCTTGGATCTCTGACATATCAATTACTCCTCCTCTTTCAACAAATACAACCGAGCGAAGTAGGCGAGTAATAAGAACGCTGCCAAAGTGCCCCCGCCAACAACCAATTCACACTGCCATACTTTCAGCTCTGTCGATTCATGTAACCAGTCGCGCATCCCAATAACTAACATTAAAGTGGGAGGAATAAGGCCAACAGCCAGCAAAAATCCCCCTAACAAAATTTTTGTCGTGAGATTAATAACTTTTTTGCCTTCTGCACGGGCAAGGTTCAGATGTAACTGAATGAGTTTTGCACTATCATCCATTGCACCGTGCAGAATATTAGCCGTATTTTCTAGAGCTTCTAACTTCACTTTAATGCCGTCTATTTAAAAATTTGCCAACTAAGAATCCTGCGCCTAAACAAGCAACCGCTGATTCAATGGGGTACTGTTTAAATAGGCTGACTGAACGTTGAACACCTTTATTAAAAAGGTCTTCGCCGTCTTCAATCACGTCATCGCTTAGTTCAAGCGCTTGTGACGCAGCTGACTTAGTTTTCTCAAAAACTTTTTTTGCAGCTTGTTCTGCGTTCTTACTAAAGTCATTCAATGGCTTAGATACTTCATCAATTACGTTCTGTGTTTGCACGGAATACCTCATTATTTTATTTTTATCCTTAGTGCTTTGGCCTACCTCAAAGCTATTAGAGAGCATGTATACACAATCCATGCCAAAGACCTATTCCTTCAAAATCAGGCAAACTTAGGCGGGCAAATGCCTCTGCTTATGGGCTTTGACTTATAATTTGCCATCATTCGACTGTCTGAAATTCTTATTTTTCAGAGGAAAATCACTTCACTTGAATGGAAAACTAGACACTCGTTTCTGTTCGAGAGCTAATCACATAAAAAATGTAGTATTTTAAATACACCCCAAAAAACCAAAATTCTCGTATAGATTAACTTTTGATGGAATATGCTTTCAATAGCTCCAAGCCAATTCCCGGCATATTTGGTCGAATCAACTCTGCGTTTCTGCGATGCCATGGACTGTCGACTGTTACGTGTTCTTTGAAAAAGAACGGCGTATCAAGATCAAAATGGCTAATCCAACCAGTGCCACAAGCTAGTTGCAGACTAGTACACATAGCAATCTCGCTCTCAAGCATACCGCCAATCATTAGAGCAATCCCCGCTGAACGAGCAATTGCGATAATTTTCCTGGTCTCGTCAATACCGCTTTTTGTGATTTTAAGATTTATCATGCTTGCAGTCTTGTCTTGAACCACACGAATCGCATCTTCCGGTGTCATGACGGTTTCGTCTAAACAAACAGGCACTTCACCTTCCTGTTCTACACGACGCAATCCTTCCCAATCATCAGCCGCAAGTGGTTGTTCAAAGAATAAAGGCTGATGCCCAGATCGCCTCAGCTTCTGAACTAACTGCACCGCACCTGATAATTCATAACCCCGATTGCCATCTAATGTAAACTGCGAGCCTTGAGGCACAAGCTTCATCATGGTATGGACCAGATCTAGATCAGCATCTAAATTTCCTGACACTTTAATTTTAATGACTTCAAACCCGTAGTTCTCAAATATTCGCCAGAAATCACCGACGACTGCCGCCGGCATAATTGGCAGAGTAATATCCGTAATGACCTGTTCTTTCATCCGCTGCCCCCAAAGTGCTGCAAGCGGAAGATTTACCTGTTTACCGAATAGATCCCATAGAGCCATCTCCACACCGACGTATGCAGATGGTGAATTGGTGAACCACTCTTCTCTATTTCTACGCAAGATTTGCATCGACCCCAATACGGTGGTCCCCACCAAATGTGCTAAAATTTCTTGAGCCGCTGGAAGCACGCCATGCACATTGTCACCTGTTAAACTAGGAAAAGGGCTGCCTTCGCCAATTCCCACGCGTCCATGATCATCTTGTATCTGTATGAGAGTAAAATCCGCAGTCTCGAGCGTTTCTCCCGAAATAGCGAAGGGCACATGAATGGCGCTCGAAATATTCTTAGTATCGGATTTGCTGATAAAAGACTGATTTGGCATCAAAAAACCCTCAATTTTAGCGAAGAATTTGCCTCAAGTAGTTATCGAGCAATGCTCGTTCTGCAGAATCATCGCCACTCGATTGAACATCTTTAAGAATGTCCTCGCGATAACGAGGATCGACATTATATTCACTTTTAATATCAACATCACCACCGACGACCGCATTTCCATGGTAATCATCGCCAGAAGTTCTCTTCCTCCGCCCGCGATCGCGTTTTTGCTGACTTCTCGCGGCCGATTGCTCTGCTTCGCGAAGAAGTCTTCCTGCCATATCAGCTGTCGTTTCCGCATTTGTATATTCGCCCTTGCCTGCTTGAGCAATGGTCATATCCATTGCTGAAATTGCTGCCTCAAGCCTTTCACCTGCATTCGGCGACAACGCCCTAAGTTGTGCCAATAGGCCCGCGGATTGCTTACTATTTGTGAGCTCTTGCCCCCGTGCAGATTGCCACTGACTTGCCAAATCATCTTTATTGCGCTCTGCTGCTCTATCTAATGCAGTAGAAACTTGATCTTGTCTTTGTTGAATTTCTCGCAGTTCGTTTCTTGCATTTGCAAGCCCTTGTTGACGATCTTGTTCTTTCTTTTGACGTAATTCGTCTTCTTTTAACTCTAACTCTTCAATCCAGCCCTTATACTGATTCGTAATACGCGCCAAAATAGCCTGCGATTGAATCATGTCGCCCTTCTGATCCGCCTGTAGTGCCTCGCGGATCCCGGCGTGAAACGGTTTTTCATCACGAATCTTTGGCCACTGATGTGGCTTTAAATCAGCCAGGCGTTCAACTCGATGGATCCATCTTTCATGCCTGAGATCCAAGAATTTGCGAATACGTTCAGCAATATTCTCGGCTAAGACGGGTCTGCTCGCCACTGCCTTTTCAAGGATCCTCGAGTAAGTTCTAACCGCGATAAAAAAATCTCGATCGCGCTCTCGATCATCTAAGGCTTCGTGCTCAAACAAGAAATCACCCAAGCTGCCGTTTACTTCGATTAACTTACTTACCGAGCCTTTCGGATCCAAATTTTTTGTTTCATTGAGACCAGAGACGATTCTTGACAGTTCTATACGGTCTACCATATCAAAAAATGGCGATGTTTCGGACTGACGGGAAGCCGTCGCAGCCAGTTCATAAACTTCAGGATCAATCTTACCCTTAGAGCCCGTAACAGCAGAGTCAATTTGAGTCTTAACTTTCAACAAGCTGTTTAAAGCTGCCTTATAACGACCATAAGCACTGGCGCCTTTAATTAAAATAGGGGAACTCACACCGGTTAACGGCTCTGGTTGAGCATGATCAGTCGCCTGAGCGAACACTTCAAATTCAACGATATCTTCTTCCATATACGGTTCGAGATTTAATTTATATTCGGTCCGAACCTCAGTGGTCGAATCTCCCACAACCGTCGTTACATTCTCAATCTTGTTTCGAGATTTGGCACGAATCACCAATTGAATTTTGTGAAGGGGATTATGACTCAGAACATTAATTTCAAATGGAACCGGCACATTATCGGGCCATGGATCTTGGGTAGCACCGGCAATTTTAAGCTGCACTTCCGGCACAGGTAGAGACTGGATATCCAAAACCGCTAGAACTCGCTCGCTAAGCGACGGGATAACCAGGTTGGCTTTATCCGTCGCCGTAAAATCTAACACCCAGCCAACAGAACGGCCGTCCTGCCCATAATCAAGACTCATTTGAAATGTTTGACTGGGACGCGAGTTTTTATTTTGATCGAGAGGTTGTAGTTCAACGCTTGGAGGAGAAACCGAAGCATTCGCTCTATTCGATGCTATTCGCAAGCGAACCATATTTTGGGGAAGTAGTTTAATATTTGGTTTACCATTACCTAGCGTAATGGGTTTCTCACCGTCTTCTCGAACTAAGGCCCCGTTTAGGATATCTAGAGTCGTGCCCCCAGAAAATATCGATAAGACATCGCGCATCTCATCAACGACAAGACCTAGCGATACCGGTGCCTTGAACCAAAGGAGCAATGATGCTAACAGCGGAATCGCAATGCTCGACGCCATCACTGATAAACGTCTAGTTTCAACGGCACGGACTCTTTTTACTTCACGCGAGACTTTCGGCGACCAATCTGGTTGTATTAAAAATGTATCCGCGAGCGCTGCTTCAAAAGGAGAGACCTGACTCCCAGCGTAATTCATATCCAAATATATAAGAAAATCTTCTTTATGGACCTGATGCTTCTTCTGCCATGACGTAAATGATGCGATTAAAAACAATGCCATACCGCCTAATATCAAGCCCGTCAGTGGATGCGTAGGGTCGACAATCAGCCATAAGGAGGTGACTAATCCTGCCATAAACGAAGCTCTGATAAGAGACAGAACGAGATATCCGACATGAGCACGCCGTTTTGTAATGTTTATCTCATCAAGCGCGTTTACGAATAATTCATTCATACTGAAGCGCCCAATTCTGTTTTCATGCCAGGCAATTGACGAATCCAATTCATTGTCAACGTGGTCATCTGATGCATCGATTCGATACTTTCTGTAAATGCGTTATGATGCATTCCTGGAATCGAATGAAGTTCTACTAATGACGTATCGTCATGATTCTCAACGGCGACTCTGATACTGTCGAAGCGCGCAACCTCGTCGGCCTCAGGTCTTAAGATAAGCGTTCTTGTTCGTATCTTACCAAACGTCAGAGGAAACCTGTCCATCGACTGTAGTAACTCTCGGGCAAAGCTCGCCGTTACTTTTAAATCATTTGCTTGGATAAGGCTTTCGACAATTCTCGTCGTAATGGCATCACTATAATCGCGATGTAGTGGATTCGAAAATCTAGGCCGAATAATCTTTGGCAAACTTAAATACGGTGCAATTTCAGCAAAGATGCGAATTGCAAAACGTTGGATTGCTCCCGGTTTTCGAGCTAATTCAACCGTAGGTGCGGACATTACTAAAGCAAAAGCGGCTTCCGGGTGTTTAGCGAGCAGCTCGCAAGCAACAAGACAACCGTATCCCTGACCGATAATAATAGGACTATGGCCATTATGCATATGCCGAACCCATGCAGCAACCTGTAACAAATCTTTAACTAGTTCCTGAAATTCGTCGACATGTCCTGTTCTTGCGGAGGATTGACCATGACCTCGTTGATCATATCCATAACAGCTAAAGCCCTGTTCACAAAGATAACGTGCTACGTCTCGATACATGCGAATGTCTTCGCCCGCATCGTGAACCAGTAATAAAGCAGGTCTATCAAATGAATCTTTACAACGCCAGCCCCGCATATTCACCATATGTCCGGCGTGATCGACGGGGCACGAATAGCGATAAAACTCCGCGTTGGGAGGAATATCCCTCTCTGCAAGATCATCATCGTGAGAGAGAGCGTCAAGCTCCCGTCCAAGTCGCGAATTTTTCCGTGTTTTTATCATGGAACCATTATAGCCATTTTTTACAAATTCGATAATATTTTAAGAAGTACACCTTCGATAAAGATGTTACGATCCCCCTTACTAGTAACTCTAATCGATTGGCAGGGACTTCGATGGCAGATTCTAATAGTTTTACCTCGATTTTAAACAATGTCGCGGCAGGTTCACCCACCTCCCCCCCTACACCAACGATCGATTCAAGCGTATTCGATGCCGTAGCTCATTCCAGACGTAGTGTTCGTGTGTTTACCGGTGAGAAGATTCCCGAAACGACGATGAACCATCTTCTTGATCTCGCCATGCTGGCACCAAGTTCAAGTAATCTTCAACCTTGGGAATTCCACTGGGTACGAAGTCCGGAAAAGAAGGCCCAACTGATTGAGGCTTGCATGTCGCAACCAGCAGCGAAGACTGCTGGGGAACTAGTTGTGATTGTTGCGCGCATGAATACTTGGCGCCGCAATATCGATGAGATGGTTAAACTTCTTCAAACCTCGCCAGAACCCGTGCCTGCAGGAGTTTTTCAGTACTATCGCAAGCTTGTACCCCTTGCCCTGACAACTGGTCCGCTTGGAATTATGGCCTTCTTTAAATGGATTGGTACAAGGCTCTTACGTTATAAAAAGCCTACTCCTCAGGAACCAATTAGCCATAGCGATGTTCGTATTTGGGCTCATAAATCGGTGGCCCTGGCAGCTCAAACTTTTATGTTAGCCGCCCGTGCACATAATTTCGACACCTGCCCTATGGAGGGATTTGATTCCTGGCGCGTAAAGAAAATTTTGAATTTACCTCGCGATGCTGAAATTTCAATGGTAGTTGGTGTCGGCAAGCGAACACCTACTGGTGTGTATGGCTCACGAGTCCGATTTGATCGTCGACTTTTTGTTTTCGAACATTGAATAGAAAGACAGCGTAGCGGTAAAAACGAGCAGGGATCTTTCATTGGGACACGATATACGAACTCCAAAAAAAATATTAATGCATGTTTCACGCCTTCACCAGTTCGATGGAACAAGCGTTGATTTACTTTACCAAGCTGATAGTTTGCGCAAACTTGGTTATGAAGTATTTGTCCATGCCCGCAGCTCATCACCAGCTATCACTGAAAAAATTATTTCGACTGAACAAGCTTTACAAATCGCCAAGGATCCTAGCGTCATAGTAATAGCTCACTTTGCTGGATTTGATCGTCAATTGCGTCGGCTGCGGCGTGCAACTCGTGGAAAATTTATACTAAGATATCAAAATGTCACGCCATCGAAATGGTTTTTGCCATATGCATGGCGAAGTTTTTTGCACGCATTTTTAGGCCGTCTCCAAGCCAAGATATTTGTCCTAGGTGGCTGTGTTGATGTCCTAATGCCTGCATCTCAATTCAATGCGAGCGAGCTTCTCGCGGCATTGCCAAAAGCGTTTCATCCGAAAGTCGTGGTTGCTTCGGTTTTGGCAAATTACGAGTCATTCCGTTTGGTCGGAGCAAATCGATTAAAGCCAACTAGGTCAGAGGGAGTGAGAACAGCACTTTACGTAAGTCGCATCCTTCCTCATAAAGGCGTTATTCATTTAATAAAACTGGTAAAGGCTTGGCAGGAAACAGTAACAACAAAAAATGGCGCCATTTTGAACGTGATTGTCGCTGGCAAGTTATTGCCCGAATACAAAAAATTCCTGGATGATCTTAAAACAAAAGCCCGCACTCTGAACGTAAGTAGTAATATTTCATTTCAGACCCAGGTTTCAGCAGAGGACCTCTTAAATCTATACCGCAATGCAGATGTTTATATTTGCACCTCAGAACACGAGGGCTTTGGTATCCCTATCGTAGAAGCTCAATGCGCTGAATTAGCGGTGGTAGCGTTAGATCGCGGGGCAATTAAAGAGACTATGGGAAGTGGTGGCATTTCTATTCCAGGAGATCCTGTCGACTACCATCAACTTGCAAAAGTTGTGGAATCTGTTTTAAGTGATGATTCTTATAGAAGTCACCTTATTCAAGAGGGTGTCAAAAACACCCTGCGCTTCGAACACGAAAAAACAATGCGCTGTGTGGTCGATGCTATCATCGCCGCCGAAAACACCCCTCGACGTGATCGTCTACCAAGCCACACGCCTGCATGAATGCATAACAAATTGTTGAGCCGACAAAACGAAATCCTCTCTTCTTAAGATCCTTACTCATTGCATCCGACTCTGACGTTTTAGCCGGCACGTCTCGTATAGATTTACGCTTTTGTTTCAGCGGCTCTCCTCCTACAAATTGCCAAATATATGCGTCGAAAGAACCGAATTCCTTTTGGACCGCTAAGAATGCTTTAGCATTGGAGACTGTAGATCCTATTTTCAGACGATTGCGCACAATACCCTCGTCGTGAAGAAGTGCTGCGATCTTTTTTGCATCAAAACGTGCAATCTTTTTGGGATCAAATCCGGCAAATGCTTTTCGATAGTTTTCGCGTTTCTTAAGAATAGTCGTCCAGGAGAGGCCGGCTTGGGCGCCTTCAAGGGTTAAAAACTCAAAAAGAACTTGGTCATCGTGAACTGGCCGCCCCCACTCCCGATCGTGATAAGTCGTGTTTGGTTCTTCACTTGCCCAGGCACAGCGAGATTTCAACGATGTTTTCGCTTTTTTTGTCGCCATGTTCCTATTTCATCCTTCTCTTATGGAGTCCTTCAACGATCATTTGAGCACTAGAAGGATTTGTAGCTAAAGGCACATCATGTACATCACAAATACGTAGCAAAGAATAGATATCTGGTTCGTGAGGATGCATGCCCAATGGATCACGCATAAAGATCACCGCCTGACATTTACCGGTAGCAACCATAGCAGCAATCTGCGAATCGCCCCCCATGGGACCTGATAATAAGCGTGTTATTTTTAACCCTGTCTGCTGAACGTATTTACCAGTGGTCGAGGTTGCGACTAGGTGAAAAGATTTAAAAAATTCTAAATTGTCTTTAACGAATGAAATCAATTCAGTTTTTTTGCCATCGTGAGCAATCAAAGCAATCGTTCGTCTTTTTAAAGTCATCTGTACTCCGATAATCCTAATCTCGCCATTTTATTTTATCTAAGGCATTATCATACCGACAATTGACTGGGGTCTCTACAGAATTGCAGACATATTGTCCTCCAATGGTTTCATGACTCG
>CAZUYQ010000123.1:4671-14770 GCA_964624705.1 uncultured Polynucleobacter sp. | reverse complement strand
ACGCAGATCTGTCCTGGATATAATAGAACGTATAACCGTTCGAACCAGATGCAGGCTTGGTCGATATCACGGTTCCAGTCGATCCCAAGCTGGTTGGTGCGTTGTCAAGATAAGAGTATTCACCATTGCTAGCAGAATCCTGATAGCCGATAACCTCCAAAGTTCGGTTTGATGTAAATGTCGCAGATTGAGGTGAAGGGCCGAGGCCCACAACACCTATCCAAAAATAATATTTACTTCCGCTGGTATCTAGCGACTGCGGCGATGCTCCAAAATCGATATTCAAAACCCTATCGAGCGCGCCGACCCCACCTTTCATATCCAAGTACTCTGGACTATTGTCGCCAGGAAAAACTGTGCTTGTTAGGAACGTGAATCCCAGCAATGAAAAATTGCCAACCGAGTTCCCCGCAAGATTGAAACTACCAAATTCGCAGGTAGTTAAATTGTTGCAGGATGAGGTAATCGAGACGCTATCACCTGGAAGCGACGATGGCCCCGTGAGATCCAACCCCATCGTCATATTCAGACCATATGCAGCTGGCACAGCCGCAGCTGTGGCATACGCCGTTCTTGTAGTGAAAACCGTCTGGCTGCTCGATGAGCTTTGAAAATTCGAAGCTGTCACCCGAACATTAGGGGTGGAAAGCGAGCTTAAGGTTGTCGCTGGACATGAGAAACTTCCGCCGGAACAAGAGCAATCTAGGGATGCGGGGCTTCCGGTCGTTAAGGACACTTCCACTTCCAGCTCATCTGGTGAGCATGTGCCAGAGAAAGTTACGGTATCTCCAGAAGAAAAATATCCAGGCTCATTCAAACTGACGCTTGGTATAGCAGACGAAACCACGACCTGGCTTTCATCTCCCGCATCGTTTTGTGCTGTTATAGTAAATGTCGGCGTCGGTATGGAAGTCAGTGATGTGGCGGGGCAGTTGAAAGACCCAGACGAGCACGCGCAGTTTGTGATTTGAGAAGGACTCGCATTAGCCAACTTAATTGTGACCGTGGATCCATTTGGCTCACACGTGCCCGCAAACGTGTACGCCCCCCCTTGGTAGATTTTCCCTGGATTATTAAGCTTCACCGCACTAGTTTCTGAGGAATCGGCAGGATCTGACGAACTAGGATTGCTTTGTTCTGGACCAGTTGTATTTGGGTCAGATGGATTAGATACCGCCGGCTCTAGTAATGAAGGTCCTTCGGAAATTCCACACGTACCTAGAACGAGCGGGGCAATGATTGTAAAAAGATAAACGTAATTTTTCATAACTATTGCCCGGTCTCCGCCTCTAAGTGGATGTCGACCCTCCGATTCTGAGCCCGACCTTCCTCTGAATTATTGTCAGCGATCGGTCTTGATGATCCAAAACCCTCGGTAGAAATACGTGACTCCGCCACACCACTTCCAACCAGAATACGCTTAACGGATATCGCTCGATTTAAAGAGAGAGTTTGATTTCTAGCAGCATTACCGACCGCGTCCGTATGCCCTTCAACGCGAATCCTAAGAGAAGGATCTTTCGTGAGTTTATCGGCGATCATCGCAGCCGCGTTTTCAAGCTGCGCCTTTGCCTCGGGCTTCAAATCAGCCGACTTGAAATCAAAAACATTTCCAGACAACTTAAAGACTAGGGATTCCTTCGGAGGATTCGCTTCTTTGGATTTATTCACATCTTGGTTCTGCGAAAAGGTATTCGCGTCCCTCACGGGCATGTTATTGACAGATTTGGCTATACTGCGGGGCGTATCAGTTACAATCTGATACGTAAGACCCACCGATATCATCCACTGTTTTGTAGCTGCTTCAAATTCATCTTCTAATATCTGAATTTTTTTGTAGGTTAAGTAGTGCAAATCAAAGTCAAACGTGAGATTCGGAATTTCTTCAAAAAATGCGTATCCTGACTTAATGCGAACCCCAAGAGGTGATTTTAATCTTACATCCTTACTGGACGAGTTTTGTCGGTAGAAATAATACTGACCAAAAAAATCTGTACTCGTCTGTGTAAAAAATCGATTCGAAACATCATATCTCACACCTAAACCTAAGAGGTAACCCATGCCTTGTAGATTGGTACCGCCCGCGCGATCGAGGGAAGTAAGCTGCCCTTGCCGCCTCATATCAAGGTGCATACCAATCATCCAAGCTCCCAAGTGAGATCCAGGAAGCGCCTCAACCGAAGCTGATGTCATTTTCCTGGCTCTCAGATCCATTTTAGAATCTTGCATAGACCCAATCCCAGCATTTACACTGATTGGTAACGCCCAGCCCGCCCCTTGGCAGCCTGCCTTTGAGGAAAAAAAAGAAGTAACGAACAAAGTGGCGTTAAAAATAATATTTTCAAAAAAGTTAAATTTCACTCTCTAACTTTCAACTACCGATGAACTTGTTCATTCTTACGCTCATCTCAAAATTTCGAGTGTTCGTTGTCCAACGACCACATAGCTTGACATTTGATGAGTTTTAGCATCTCTCAAAAGCTTATCATTAAATTCTTCAAATCCGCCATCCGGAATTCAGCTTATTCTGGCCTGTTAACGTCGTGAGTGACGGGTCCGAGTGCCGCTTCTCCAGCAAATCTTTCTTCCAAATTCCTTTTGCAATATAACCACACACTCATGAACAGATTCGTGTAATTAGCCACGAATACACCAGTAATTACTTATACTTACATAAAATCTTAGAATTTTCTCCTGATAAGGCCGATAGATTTATTATCGACGTCAACTGGTCTAAGTAATAAGGACGAAAATCACGTGAATGAAATAATAAAAAAATCCATTATATTTTTTGTATCCCTACTATTTGCGTCATGCGACGGCGGAGCAAAATTCGGTGGAGATGCAAGAACCGCACAGCCAAAGCCAGCTGCAAATCAACAGCCTAAAACTCCTTCCGAAATACCCGCTGAAGAGAAAATCCAAAAATTTGCATTGAGCACTGCATCTCAGCCCATCGATATGATCTGGATGATCGATAATTCTGGTTCTATGACAAATAAAATTGCCCAAGTGAATCAAAACTTTTTAGGATTTGCCAATAGTATCACTGCCCGTGCGGATATTTCATTAACACTCGTCTCGAAAGCAGGAACGGGCACTCTCAATGTCACCTTACCCGATAGTCTTAAGGGTAGTAATCACCGTCAAATTGATATCTCAGTCGGCAGTCGTAACGAACTGCCAATGTTAGCCGCTGGATTTTGTCCCGCAGAGGTTGGAGCTGCGCCACCTACTGGAACTACGAGAATCTGCGGCCAAGATTTCAATGGGGTCTTGTCTTACCTCGAAGCTCCGGCGAGCATAGTCGCCATGAGAGCTCAGTTAGCTGGCATTCTTCGACCTGGTGCGAAGTTAGTAATCGTTGTTGTATCGGACGATAATTCTGTGAGTGTTACAGATGCTAACTTTCTAACCCTCGTGAAAAGTAAAGTCCCAGATTTTGCCCCCACTATGTTTTCATTTATAGTTGATGGCACCTCATGCACAAACGGTACCCCTGGAGCATCTTACATAAAGCTCGCTGCGGCTACCGGCGGAGCTACTTATAAGATTTGCGAACCCGATTGGAAGAATAATTTTGCAGACCTGAGTGAGGCTACAATTAAAATTGCGAATAAAAAATTCAAGCTCTCTTATGAATCCAGCAATATCATATCGATCAAAGTGGACGGGACCGCACTAGAACAAACTCAATACAAAATCACAGGTGATGAACTAGAAATCTCCGACGGTGTATTTACGACATCTAGCAAGGAACTTGTCATCGAGTTCAAATAGATCCACATCGCGATTCACATCCTTGCGTTTTTATATCATCGATTTTAAATCGATAAGATTAATCCCCTCTCTGGTGAAGTCTTCCCTGCTCAGTATTCCTGATGCTATTCCTCGTTCGGCAAAATTAATCAGACCTAGCACACTGGCTCTATCATCAAATAGGGAGCCGACTCGATTTGCCTGAGCCGAGCGTTCCAGAAACCCCTTTATGCGCTTTATAGCCGAAGGCAGTTCTTTCAAGACATACACATGATTTGCTATATGCCTTATTGGTACCTGTGTCGGATGAAGATCCCACCCCTGATAAAAACCATTACGAAGACTGCGCAACATTTGCTGATAGTTATAGCGCCAACTGTCTTCAAGTTCCTTTTTATTTTCCTGCTTTTGTATCTCTGCAAGCTGAGAAGTGCGATGTTTTGGAATGGGTAGAATATTAACAATACCATCCGAGATACCTACTCCGGGACTTAAACTTGCGGTAATCTGCATCCACATTCTCGCAAAATCGCATGCGGGATGATCGATCGCTTGACCTGCGCTCCCAATACCCAAACTTGCGGTAAAGTCGTAGATACCAAAATGCAAACTCGTACACCGGCCGCGAGCCGATTCAACAAAAGAGGGTAGGGGTAGGCGACCGTCGACCGCGAGCAATGCTTCGGGAGTTTCAATAAGAAGCTCGATCAGGAAAAAATGCTGGGCCAGCTTTTGTTCTGATTCAAGTTGCTCAAGAATTTCAACAAGAGCTTCCACTTGATGAGCTGAAGTTACTTTAGGTAGCGTCACAATCAGATGACGCAATCCCGTTTCCTTCCCGCCCGCTTTGCAAAACGACTCCGTAAAAGTTGACAATGTGCGTACACTACGACGCATACTGGCTGTTGATAGGGGCTTTATACGGATGCCAATTTTTGAAGGAAGCTTATTGGATCGTAGAGCTTCTACAAGCGCAGAACTGGCGTCACGTGCATGTTGATCTTCTTCGCCGTCTGACCGCACTCCATAGCCATCTTCAAAATCGATGCGGTAATCCTCGATGGGAAGGCTTGTTAATTTCCGACGAACCCGTGAGTAAATATTTTCGGCAAACAAAGTCGACCATTCAGAATCCAAAACATCCCCGAGTCTCACTCCATCAGTAAAAAACTCATCAAATGAGGACAAAGCTAATCGACCCAGTTTTTCGACTGTTAAGGCATTAAACATATGGGCGCCGCCGTACACGACATGCACAGGCTGGTGCTGGAAGATATGAGGTTTAAGTCGTAGGGACTGTCTTTCGATTTGGAGGTTAGACTGTTCGAGGGTTGCAAGCTGTGATGAGAAACGCCCCAGGTCAACTATAGTCATCTGCACTTCACTCCCAATCATTCTCAAAAACTTTCATAAATTAAAAGCCACACCTTGCATTGTGCAAGGTGTGGCTTTATGCGTCCACTAAGCTTTGATCCCCAGTCCCGTCACTCAAGGATCTACATCAGACTACTTACGACCGAGACCGGCCTTAGCTTCAGCGACCAACGCAGCAAATGCTGCTTGATCAGTGATCGCTAAGTTCGAGATCACGCTTCGATCAACTTCGATTCCACGCTTTTTGAGTCCATTAATGAACTCGCTGTACTTAAGTCCAGCAGCGCGGGTTGCCGCGTTAATACGAATGATCCATAGTTTCCTGAACTCACGCTTACGTACGCGACGATCTCGGTATGCGTAACGAAGAGCGCGGCGGACCACATGGACAGCCGTCTTGATGTTGCTCTTACGCGTACCGCGGAAGCCCTTGGCTAAACCAAGGAGTTTCTTCCTTCTACGTCTTGCTTTAAAACCACGTTTTACACGAGCCATAATTCCCTACCTTATCCGTTAGGAAGACAGCGCAATACGAGGCCTACGTTCGAATCATCGACGTATGCACCTTTCTTGAGCTTGTTCTTACGTCCACGATCCTTTTTAGTCAGGATGTGACGTTTGTTGGCGTGACTGCGCTTAATTTTACCACTAGCCGTAATGGTAAACCGCTTTGCGGCCGCGCGTTTTGTTTTGATCTTTGGCATATCTAACCACCCCAAATCACAATAAAAAATCACTACGAAGACGGGTTCGTAGCGAAAGTGAAGGGGTGATGTATCATTTGTACGCCAAAGGCGCAAGATTTTTACTGAATCACTACTGCGGCACGACCACCAGTAATAAGACTCGCAAACTCTGGACGCCAGTCACTAGACTGAACCCTCAAGACGCCTTTTGAAACATAACTCACTTTAATCTCTGTGGTTTGTTCGGGCATGGCGGCAGCATCAGGTGCCGATGCGGATCCCTTAAACCATCGTGGGCCTTTCGCTCCTGAGGCCATCGCCGCTAAAATTTGTTTTGGAGCGACGAGCTCACGCCCCGACTCATCGACCACGGAGAAGGCCAGTGCGGGTGTCGCGTTCTTAGGCACCTTCAAAATGATACCTGCGTTATCTTGAACCGCAGGAAGTGATGCAACCGGCGATGACGGGATTTCTTGGATGGCGGCAACAAGGGGGGTTTCCAATGTTACCTTAACGCGGTTGTCACCATAATAGGTCGTATTTACTGATCTCGTTGCTCTCAGCAATTTAGAAAACTTCTGCGGAATATCCGCACTTACAAGCCCAATGCGGCTGGACAATATTTGTGGTAATTGTTGTTCAACATGGGATAAGCCATCGCTCCAAGCGCGTTGTTCTGCTGGTCGCCATGTTTTGCCATCCGCATTATCACTTAAAGAAGTTCCATAAAAACGAACATTACCGGTGGACCAGTTCCATTCAAACCGGCCTTCGCGGTCAATTAAAGCAGCGCCAAAAGCCTGTGAAGAAGCAAATGAGAGAATAACAGCTGCTATGCGAAGACTATCCATGAGTTCCACCTTTTCGATAATGACAAATCCTATCCTGCTAAAAATCCGTGAATCGCTTCAACAATCTGAGGACTACCGGCGATGATGCCATCCACTTCCATGTTATAGGATAAATCCAGCTTAATGCCATTTAAAGAGGCAGTTTTTGCCGATGGATAATTAAGAATAGTTCCCCCTGCCTCACTGACTAGCAGATTGCCCGCAGCCATATCCCAGAGGGCAAGACCTCTTTCCCAAAACGCATCATAGACACCTGATGCCACAAGAGCTAGGTCTAAGCAGGCCGATCCATCGCGACGGATACTTTGACACGCGCGAGCAACAGACCTGAAGCCCACCATTTCGCGATCTACATCTCGACCAAATCCAGTAACTAAAAAGGCTTGAGAGATAGGTCGCGGCGTCTGGACTGAAATTTTTCGTCCATTGCAATGAGCTCCATGACCCTTTTCTGCCAAATAGACATTATCGTGAATAGGGTCGCCAATTCCACCAGTTACCACTTCGATGCGGTTATCAGACGTAAACTGACATCGAGCAATCGCAGTTGAAAAAAAAGGGAATCCATTTGCGAAATTAGATGTGCCGTCTAACGGATCGACTATCCACACATACTGCCCAGGGCTGCGATTGACGCGGTGATGCCCAGACTCCTCTGCAATAATGGCATCGTTCGGAAAATACTTGTTTATTCGGTCCAGAACAATTTTCTCGGACGCGAGGTCCGCATCAGTCACGAGGCTTGCGTCCTTCTTTTCACGGACATTATTGTTCCCACCAAACCGGTTCTTGAGTTCAATACCAGTTAAACGCAGTGTTTCTTCTATAAAATTTAATGTTTCCACTGTTTATCTCCTATAAGCCGCCCGAGTATTCCGAACTCATTGCAAGAATTATATACGTCCGGTATCGTACGACTAGGGCCTTATCCATTATAATCTACTAAAGCAAGAAGGATAGGTCAGAGAGCCGGTTGACGCTATCTTGAAATGAAGAAGCCAAAATCAGCTGAGTATGTTCACCCAGAAACGAAAAAAGAGGCTTATGATGCCAGTTATTAGTTACATTGCGATTTTTGCGGCCGCCGTCATCGCAGGTTACGGTATTTTTATAATTATCCTTAAGTTACTTCCTCGTCGTCTCGCTGCAGGGCATGTAGCTCAAAAAAGCGAGGTCATGAATGAGGCTCGTAAGCATGTCGAATCGATTCGACGTGACGCTTCGCTTGGTAACGACGCAAAGATGCAAATCCTCCGAGAAGAAATTGAATCATCCCTCACCCAAAGAATGGAAGATCTTAAGCTTGCGGAGTTAGATCTCGACATCTACGAGAATCAGATTCAGCCAATCACAACCCGTATTCAAAAATTAGAGAACGACGTCCGTCAAGTTCAACAACATATGGAATTTGCAAAACAGGGGTTTGAGAATACAAAACAAAACTTGGACCAGTTGGAAACAAACCTGCGTGAAGAGCTTGAGCGACGTGCAAAATCCGACAGTCAGATAATTCTAAAAACGTTAACAAATCAATTGGCAGAGCAGCGTCAACTCGAAGCACAGAAACTACTTAAGCTTCAAACCGAAGAGCTCTCTAACGCGGCCAAGAGGATTGCGTCGCGTTTCTTAAGTCGATCTATGGCCCGTTACGCTCCTGAATTTCCTTGGCCTAAAATGGTCAATACCGTTGATGTCGAGGACAAAAAACTTTGGGATATCTTTGCAACAGATAGCCACGGCCTTATTGCAAACTTTAAGGAATATGCGGGGATTGAAGCCGAATTTCTTCCTGCTCGCTATGAGGATATGCCTGCCATTATAAAACTGTCGGGCGGCATGGGCGTCGACCGTGAGGCTGCGCGTCTGGCCCTGGGGGATATTATTCGTCAAGGACCGCTTGCTTGGGCAAAATCTAAGGATTATTATACAAAACATCGCAGCGTTCTTGATCAGCACGCACTTAAGCTGGGACGGCAAGCTGCTACAGAGCTTCAGTTAGATCAGCTCCATGTTGAAGTTATCAGACTTATTGGCTATCTCAACTGGCGGACAAGTTATCGTCAAAACCAGTATCTACATTCGTTTGAAGTCGCGATGCTTGCCGGGTTAGTTGCAGAAGAACTAGGTGTCGACCCAACAGAAGCGAAACGTTGCGGTCTTCTTCATGACATTGGTAAAGTACTGGACTACCGCATTGAAGGAAGCCATGCCGTCATTAGCGGAGACTATGCTGACCGCTACGGCGAGTCGCGATTGATTTGCGACACACTGATGAGCCATCACAATGATCTCATCGTGGAAACGCCGTTAGCTTATGTCCTAAAAACTGCCGATACACTCTCTGGTGCTAGGCCTGGGGCCCGCGTTAACCTTGAAGAAGGTTATCAAGACCGCCTAAGTGCTATCGATGATGTGGTCCGGGGCTTCCAAGGCATCACAAAATCGGCGATCATGAATGGGGGACGTGAAATCCATATCGAAGTGAATCACAAACGGGTGCGTGAGGACGAGATCCAAGCTCTGACGACCGCTATTGCGAAGAAAATCGAAACGGATGTCGCATTTCCTGGCCAAATCAAGATTATGGTAAGCCGTCGCTTTGAGTCGAGCTCAGTAGCCTAAGGGGATCCACTACCTCGGTATGTTGGGAAGAACAAGGCGCGCGACAAGCAACGCAGTTATCGCCAACATAACGGAGTAGGGGTATGCGAGTTGATTTTTCAGAGATCTATTCCAAAGTAAAACTTTACTTGGCAGTTGGTCGGTTTGAGGCTGCAGAGAAATTATTACAAAACTGTATTGACGAACATGGATCAATGTCTAACATTCACAATTTGTTAGGTGTCACTTTCCATAAACAGTCTAAATTTGCAGACGCTGTTGTTCAATTCACGAAGGCCTTGAAAATAAACCCCGCTTTTATTGAAGCAGGACTTAACTTATCTGTAACCTTGTGTGATCTGGGCCGTTACGATGATGCAAGATCGATCTTTTCAGAGATCTCCGCACAAGCTCCAACAAATAAAAAACAACCCGATCTCGTTTTGGGTCGAGTTGCAAATCAGCACGCATCCTGTGGCGAACTCTATGAACAAAGCGGATTTACCGCGGAAGCTATTGCTGAATACAAGCGTGCACTTTCACTCTACGGTCGCATGCCAGATGTTAGACTTTCATTAGGAAAACTTCTTTTTAGAGCTGGTCAGTTTGATCGTGCATTGCAAGAATTCCAAACCGTGGCCAGCGACTTCCCCGACGAAGCAGACGCACATCTATGGCTAGGCATAGCGCAGTGGAAATTAGGTCAATCAGAGCAAGCCAAAAGGGTTTGGGAAACGGCACAGTCTTTAGGGAATGGGGATGGTGTTGCGAACGCTTATTTGAGGATGCACCAAGAAATGCGAGCTTTATCTAGAAATTCAGGACGAT
>CAZUYQ010000123.1:1363-4586 GCA_964624705.1 uncultured Polynucleobacter sp. | reverse complement strand
AGCAGAATCGTAAATGGGTGCACCACAGCCAAAACTTCCTTATGATCCCGCATCAATGACAGTGGTCGTCATTGATGATCAGGATCCCATTCGTAAAGCGATTCGTCGTTTATTGACCGGTATTGGGTTCGGCAATGTTCTAGAATATTTCGATGGTTCCGATGCGCTTAAAGCAATTGCTAAGGAAAAGATTGCCGTCGACCTTATAATAACTGATCTCTACATGAGAAAAGTCACTGGCTTTCAGGTATTAAAAAAAATCCGTTCGCAAACGTACGGAGCTGATGTGCCAATCATTGTGGTGACCGGTGAGGGAAGTAAGGAGGATATCGTCAAAGCTGCCGATCTCGGTGCAGATGATTATCTACTGAAGCCCTTTCAAATTAGCGACATTGAGAAGAAGGTTACTTCCGTTTTAACGAAATTTCATTCTCCGCCGCCGTTGTTAAAACTCATAAGGCAAGGAGAGCGGTTGATGATCGAAGGTCATCAGCAAGATGCGTTAAAGCTATTTGAAGCAGCTACGCGACTAGACCCGACAAGTGCAAGGGCTCAACACTGCAAGGCTCTAGCGCTCGATAAAATGGGGCATTCAGCTGATGCATTGAAAATTTTGAAGGACTCGACAGAAACGAATAGCACGTTCTACCGCAACTACACCGCTATGGCCGATATTTATTTAAAGACCGGCCAGCGTCAGCAGGCCATTGAATCGATGAAGAGCGAACTTGAACTCAATCCAAAACAACCACATCGGCAATGTATTCTAGCCGAAATGCTTCATACCGAAGGCGACTATTTGGGTGCATTAGAGCACTTCCGCGAAGCGTTAAAAGAAAATTCTAAAATGAAAGAGGCATTACTCGGTATGGGCCGCGCATGTGATGCAAATGACAACCAAGAAAAAGCCATCTACTACTATCGCAGGGCTCGCAGGCACCATCCGGATTTAACGCGTGCACTCGATCTTATTATAAAAAGTTTTGAAATGAGAAAAGAGCCACGAAAAGCGCTTCCCATTCTCATGGACGATATTCATCAATCACCAGGACGTTCAGACGCTCGTCTACTCGCATCACAACTTCTTTTAAAATTTGAAGAAATTGAAAAAGCGCTAAAAGTGCTCGATGATGGATTACTAAGAGATCCACAAAATATCCCTTTATTAAAAGGTAAGGCACGTGTTCTTCTTGGGTCAAACGACCCTGCTAACGCGGCAAGCCTGTATCAGAGAATTGTGACTATTGAACCAAGTCCCGCGCATTTTACTTTACTCGGCCTTGCCCTCATGCACGACCGCCAATACGGACCAGCGCTTCAAGCACTGCAAACCGCGTTAAAAGATGCGCCCGATCGTCAGAGAGTTCTATCACTTATTGCCGATGTTTACAAAAGATCAGGAAACATCCTACAAGCACTGACCATTCTAACACTCGCTAAGAAAACACCTGGCGCAATTCCTCCAGAAACGATTACTGCTGACATCAAGCTTCTGACACAAAGCCTAAAAGAGCGCCGTAGCACTCAAACTCGCTTAACGCCAAAGGCGTCGTAGTATAGAAATTTAACTTCAGCTAGTACGAATATGTTCCTGGATCGAGCGCCAAAGACTGCGTTTCTCTTCTACATTCTGCTGTAGAATTTCCGGCGAAGCTCCTAAGATCATCCGACAACGACACATATTGATGCGTGCATAAAATGGCTTTACACTTTGTTGCAAGCGATCTCCCAAAACAATTATCTGCTGAAGTGAGGGCTGGTTGTCTAGGACGATGTTCCAAGGTAGAATTTGTTCCTCATCAATAGCAATAACAGAAACATGAACGCTAATTGCACTGGCAAGACGTTGCAGGAGGTCGATGTCAGCCTGACGATGATCACGTCGAAACTCGGATATGACTAATGTGTTATTACTTGATAAAAAATTATGGAGAAAAACCCCAGCCGCAGATACAGCTGGGGTTTCACCTAGGCCGCGGTCAAGCAGCCATTCTTGATAAAGTTCTGAGCCCTGAGGCATCATTACCGAGGGCCGCCTTCTTCGTATTCTGCGTCCACAACGTTATCGCCACCTTTATTTGCACTAGCATCAGCCCCCCCAGCAGGGTTTTCACCAGCTGCACCTTGTCCAGCCCCAGCAGTTTTATAAACATGCTCAGCAAGTTTATGAACTTTGGTCTCAAGCGCTTCACGAGCCTTCACTAAGGTATCGTAATCCTCGCTGGTCAACTTAGCCTTAGCGTCCGAAAGAGCTGCCTCGATCTCTGATTTAATCTCAGCAGGTGCTTTCTCGCCATTTTCCTTCAACATTTTTTCTGCTTGGAACACCATGCTGTCTAACTGATTTTTTGCTTCGACTGCTTGGCGTTTTTTCTTGTCTTCATCAGCATGCAACTCCGCATCTTTTACCATGCGTTTGATTTCATCTTCGCTCAAGCGAGTACCTGCTTGAATGGTGATACGTTGCTCTTTCCCCGTACCCACATCTTTTGCAGAAACATTCAAGATACCGTTTGAATCGATATCAAATGTCACTTCAATTTGTGGGACACCGCGGGGCGCAGACGGAATATCTACGAGGCTGAAGCGACCAAGTGACTTGTTATCACGAGCCATTTCACGTTCACCTTGCAACACATGAACTTCTACCGAGGTTTGACTATCAGCAGCTGTTGAGAACACCTGACTCTTACGAGTCGGGATAGTGGTATTTCTCTCGATCAAACGAGTCATTACGCCACCTAAGGTTTCGATGCCGAGTGAAAGAGGCGATACATCGATAAGGAGAACATCTTTTACATCACCGGCAAGTACACCTGCTTGAACAGCTGCCCCAACCGCAACTACTTCATCTGGGTTGACCGATTTGTTAGGCTCTTTACCGAAAAACTCTTTCACTTTTGCTTGAACCAAAGGAATCCTTGTAGAACCACCGACCAGCAATACTTCCTGAATCTCACTGGTGTTAAAACCAGCATCCTTCATCGCTTTGCGACATGGTTCGAGTGTTCTTTCAACAATCGCAGCAATCATTTGTTCAAACTTCGAACGAGTCAAAGTTACATTTAAATGCTTTGGACCTGTTTGATCAGCCGTTAAGAATGGCAAATTGATATCGGTTTGTTGTGCAGATGAAAGCTCAATTTTTGCTTTTTCAGCGGCTTCACGCAAACGTTGCACAGCCATTGGGTCTTTGCTGACATCAATTCCGGTATCTTTTTTG
>CAZUYQ010000123.1:0-1353 GCA_964624705.1 uncultured Polynucleobacter sp. | reverse complement strand
TCATCGACGTTATCACCACCAAGGTGGGTGTCACCATTGGTTGAAAGCACTTCGACAACACCATCACCAACTTCAAGGATCGAGACGTCAAATGTACCGCCGCCGAAGTCATAAACTGCAATTTTTTCGTTTGTTTTTTTATCTAGTCCATATGCTAAAGCGGCCGCGGTTGGCTCGTTAACGATACGTTTTACATCTAGACCCGCGATACGTCCTGCATCCTTAGTTGCTTGACGTTGGCTATCGTTGAAATAAGCCGGAACCGTAATAACGGCTTCTGTGACTTTCTCACCAAGATAATCTTCGGCAGCTTGTTTCAGTTTACCAAGGACCTTCGCGGAGATCTCGGGTGGTGCGATTTCTTTACCATCGATAGAAAAGGCCGCTAAACCACCTCTTCCTGATACCACTTTATAGGGCATCTTCTCTGCTTCATCCTTACGTTCTACGTAAGTACAGCCGATAAATCTTTTAGCGGAAGATACTGTTTTTGTAGGATTAGTTACTGCTTGACGGCGAGCCGCTGCACCCACAAGAACGTCTCCGTCCTTAGTGAAACCGATCACGGATGGTGTCGTGCGCTGACCTTCAGCGTTGGCAATAACGACCGGTTGGCCGTTCTCCATGACCGCTACGACCGAGTTCGTGGTACCCAAGTCAATCCCAATAATCTTTGCCATGTATAACCCCTTATAATTATTAATAAATTATGTTTAATTTCGTAAACTCAACCAGTTTATTCTCTGCTTGATTGCTAACTTAATGCTTCACAATCCTCTGTCAAGGCCCAGCCTATGTTAAAATAATCGAAGGAGGAATCTGCCATGCATGAGTTAACCTGTCCAGGGTGTGGATCGCCATCTCAATATAATATTCGCGATTACATCTTAATGTGCTCCTTCTGTTCGGCTTCGTTTCGGTATAATCCCGAAACCGGTCGCAAAGACATTTTTAATGATCACTATATAGTTCCTAATACAATGGACCCCGTCCGTGTAAAAGATATCGTCCTTGAATGGCTGCGAAGGTTGCATCACAAGCCGGCTGCGGTCGAGAAGGAATATGTTGTTTTAGATATTCGCGGGACAAGTGTGCCCTTCTGGGTCGTGAGTCTTGAGATTCACACCGCCTGGAAAGGAATTGTTCAAAGAAACCGACGCGGTAATAAAACGAAGTTAGGAGCCGAATTTCTAACAGAAAGCGGAAATTTTCGTCGCAGTTATCGATGGGCAGTGAGCGCAAGGACCAATATTTGTGAAAATTGGGGCATGACTCGGATGCATGAGCCCAAAGAGCCCGTAAACGTTGTCTGGGATGGATTCCCTCTTGACTCCACGTTCTCACGAGGACGTA
>CAZUYQ010000122.1:7384-14862 GCA_964624705.1 uncultured Polynucleobacter sp. | reverse complement strand
TTCAAGAACTTTTTGCTGGCGTTTTAAATCTTCTTTTTGATCGTGTGAAGAAACAAGTGCGTAAGCAATGGTCTTGAGTTGCGTGCGTGAAGGTTTAACGTCTTTCACTTCATAACGCCGCTGCTGGCCTTCCGTCCTTATGGATGGGGGAGCTCGTCCTTCATCCTCCCAGCGCCTAAGCGTTGAAATAGAGACTCCAAGCCGTTTTGCCATTTCGCCAATGCTTAAATACCTACTTGTCATAAGTAAGGTGTAGTCACTTTTAGATATGTTTGTGTCAAGCAGTTATTAGCCCTACGACCTTAAACTCAGTATTCCCGCTATTAACGGCGTCAACCGCCGTTTCCTTGCCCAATTCATAAGAGGTTACCGACGATGACATTTTTCTGGCTGTGATAAATGCTAAACCCGCCGGATTATAACAAACCACGGAAACATCATCGAAGACCGCCGTATAAGCTCCCGCAAGCCCGATGGCCGGAGCACCACACATCGGCTGATTAAAACTCCAAATATTGGCTGCATCAGAGCGCGAACCAATAGCAAGAGCGGCAAACAAATAAAAATAAATTCTCATAAAAATATCTTACCGATCTTAGAGCGTTAGCTTCATACCTTCATGTATGGCATAAAAACCGAGACACTCGTAAAATCTCATTTGGATGTTGTATCACGCGCAAACAATCGCACGGCTTCAACGGCCCGATGCCAACCTTTTTTCTGCCGACCAATTAAGGCGCGAGTATCAGCGCTTTGAACAGGCGTAAAGATCCGGTCGGCTGATCTGGCCGAAGCAAGATCTTCAAGGTTCTTGTAAATTCCAACACCAAGCCCCGCAAACATCGCAGCACCGATCGCAGTCGTTTCCACATCGCGTGGGCGATCAACAGGCGTGGTAAGTAGGTCTGCTTGAAATTGCATAAGAAAATTATTTTCAGCAGCACCACCATCAGCTCTCAGAACTTTGAGTGGTCCGCCTTGATCTCGCGCCATCGCCTCGGCAAGATCTGTCACCTGAAAGACAATCCCCTCAAGAGCTGCACGAATCATCTCGGCCTTCGTCGTGCCGCGGTGCATTCCGAGAAAAGCACCACGTGCTTCTGAATCCCACCAGGGAGCACCAAGACCAGCCAGGGCTGGCACGAAATAAAGTTCAGGAGAGGCGACAGCGTGCATCGCGATCGCTTCTGCCTCTGATGCCTTATTTAAAAACGAAAATTGATCCCGTAAAAATTGTACCGATGCGCCCGCAATAAACGACGCGCCCTCAACAGCATAAGTGAGCTTTCCGCCAAGATTCCAAGCCACCGTCGTCAACAGACCAGACTTCGAATACACAGGTCGATCACCCGTATTCAACAAAAGAAAAGCTCCCGTACCATAGGTGCACTTTGCTTCACCCGGAGTAAAACATGCTTGACCGGCGAGAGCTGCTTGTTGATCGCCCACGATGCCAGCAATCGGAATTCCATCAGGTAAAAAACCTAACCCTTTCGTCACGCCAAAAATCCCCGCACTCTCACGCACATCAGGCAGTGCTGATTTCGAAGGAACTCCCATTAATTTCAGCAAATCATCATCCCAGACGCCGCTTTGAATATTATAAAGCAAGGTCCGACTCGCATTGCTGGATTCTGTTGCATGGACAAGGCCACCGGTCAATCGATGCAAAACATAGGTATCAATCGTACCGAAGACAGCTCGTCCGTCACGCACCGCGGCGGCCGCTTCTTTATTGTGAGCCATCAGCCAAGAAATTTTAGTGCCGGTAAAGTAGGGGTCTAGAACGAGCCCGGTCCGCTTCATCACATCATCGGAGTATCCTCTCGCCCGCAGGTCAGAACATATACCAGCGCTACGACGGCACTGCCAAACAATCGCCTTGCAAACTGGTTCACTGGTTTTGCGATCAAACACACAGAGTGTTTCACGCTGGTTGGTAATACCAATCGCAGCAATATCTTTTGGCAAAAATTTGCCCGCGGTTGATTCAAATGCACCTTGAATGGCCGTTTTCACTGCACTCCAGATCTCATTCAGATCGTGTTCCACCCAGCCCGCTTCAGGAAAGTGTTGCGGGAATTCAATTGTCTTGCGTCCAACCACCACTGGTGACTTAGGATTTTGGACATCGATCAAAAGTGCCGTTGCACCTGTTGTTCCTTCGTCAATAGCTAATAATATATTTTTGCCCATAGTTGGCCCCCATGGTGGATTGGTTATAAGTAATTGGAACAAATGTCTTACCAGCTTTTTTCCAGATTTGCCATGGTGTCTGAATGACGGTAGCTCCACTCAGAATGATGGTTGTAACCAAGGCTATGTTCAGACTATATTTAGCCCGAAATAACTTCGGGAGTTTACAGCTTGCGTATCGTATTTATGGGTTCGCCAGAAGACGTCGTTGCGCCACTTGCATATCTTTTTCAGTATGGGCCTAAACAGGATTTCCATGTTGTCGGAGTTGTCAGCCAGCCCGCCCGTCCAGTAGGCCGTCACAGCATCCTTCAGGACCCTCCGGTCGCTGCATGGGCTAAAAAAAATCAGCTCCCCACGTTGCAGCCAGAGTCGGCAAAATCCGCAGATTTTCTAAACGCACTTCGCGAGTGGCAACCTGATGTCATCGTGACTGCAGCGTACGGGCAAATTTTAAGTGATGAATTCCTAAAGATCCCACGCCGTGGCACCATTAATATTCATCCTAGCTTATTGCCACACTACCGCGGGGCAATACCCGTCCCTGCGGCGATTATGGATGGCCTTAAGTCGACTGCTGTTACTATTCTATTCACCGTTAAGAAACTTGACGCTGGTAATATTATTCTCGCTCGATCTTTTGACATTGGCATTCATGAGACCGCCGGTGAACTCACGCCAAGATTATTTGCTGAAAGCGGACCAATGCTGCTTGAAGCACTTGAAAAACTAAAAGACCCCAATTTTACTGGAATAGCCCAAGACGACTCTCAAGCCACTTTTTGTAAAAAAATCGAAAAAGACTCCGGATCGATCGACTGGACATCGAACGCGGATACTATCGTCAATCGATTTCGAGCCTTTGAACCTTGGCCCGGATCTTGGACGTATCTCGGTGATCGAAGAATTGCTATGACTGCGATGAAAATCTTCGATGCCCCTCTTAGTTTAGAGACTGGTGCCTTTACATTTGATAAACCATCAAAATCCTTAATTGTTGGAACCGCAAACGGTCTTGTACAAATCTCTGGTGTCAAACCTGCAGGATCTAAGGCCATGGATGCCGCTGGATTTTGGAATGGGCTGAAAGACAAATCGACAACAAAATTTTCTTCGCCCCCGACTCCTTCATAAAGTAGAGAATCACTATGATATCTTCCGCCAAAATTCCCGTCGCAGTTGCAGTCTCAGGTGGAGGCCGTTCGCTGAGAAATCTTTTAGCGCATGAATCGGCGGCACCTTGGAAGATTTCTGCAATCATAAGTTCATCAGCCGACTGCGGTGCCGTAGCAATTGCGCATGAAGGAAATATTCCTTTATTTATCGGTGATTTCTCTAAAAATAGTCGCGAGTTCACGAGCTCGTCCTTGGCAAAATTTCTCTCTCAACACAGAATTGAATGGATCGTACTGGCAGGTTTTTTAAAACTCTTCCCCTCACTATCGTCTTATGAAGATCGGGTCATCAATATTCATCCGGCACTTTTACCAAAATTCGGTGGTAAGGGGATGCACGGTCATCACGTCCACGAGGCGGTTCTTGCCGCAAAAGAGGCCATCACGGGTGCCACCGTACATTTTGTAAATAATCGTTATGATGAAGGTGCCGCGATCGCACAGATCGAAGTTGGAGTCGCACCTTCTGACGATGCGATTCAGTTAGCAGATAAAGTCTTTACGGCAGAATGCAAACTTCTACCTTGGGTGTTGACAGAGCTATGCCTTCATCGTTTGCCGCTGCCTCGCGGCGAAATTAAAAAATTTATTTGAAAGTCAGGCTTAGAAGTCATGCAAAAAACAAATACGAAACCATATCTCGAACTGTTTGAACATACGTGGCACGCACGGATTCTGTCTCACTACGAGGCACCCGAGACTTTGCATCGCGCGGTTCACTATGTTCTTGAAGGTGAGGGAAAAAGAGTTCGAGCTCTCTGCGCCATGTTAAGTGCAAAGGCACTTGGCAAAGATCCTCGAGTTGCGCTGTCGGCCGCCTGCGCCGTCGAAATGATTCATGCCTATAGTCTCGTTCATGATGATTTACCATGCATGGACAACGATGACTGGCGCCGTGGTAGACCTTCCGCTCACCGTGCGTTCGATGAATCGACTGCCCTCCTTGCAGGCGACGCACTGCTCACGGATGCGTTCCAGGTTTTAACCGACGGCGAATGGCTGCCAGAGAATCTCGCCGTGCACCCCGAACAGCAAGCGAAGCAAGTCGCAGTCCTCGCCAGGGCGGCAGGCGGCCAAGGGATGGTCTTAGGTCAGGCACGAGACTTGTGGTGGACAGCGCGTTCGGGAGCGACCGCAGACAATTTGAATCAGGTTCATCTCGAAAAAACAGGGGCTCTTTTAGGGGCAAGCTGTGCCTTAGGAGCGATCGCGGCCGGGGCGTCAAGGGAAGAAGTGGCTGCGTTTCAAGCGATTGATGACACCCTCGACACCTCAATTCACACTGGAAAATCAATGGGTAAAGACCAAGCGCAACAGAAGTTAACCTATCTTAAGTTTCACTCGGTCGCGGACATAAAATCTCTGGCCAAAGACCTAACAAATCGTGCAAAGGCGCTATTACCAGCTGTTGCAGCAGAGGAGCTCAAAGAGTTTGCAGAAGGGCTTGTTTTTCGCACTCGATAGCGCAAGAATGGCTCTATTGCCAACCTATAAGTTGGCGATATTCATAAAGGAAGAAATTATGTCCGCTTTACTTGCAACACCTGAAAATGGTTGGGCCATTACGGCCGAAAATTTTGACTACACCATCCTCCAGTTCCGCGACCGCCAAGCTGGGGTGAGCGTGATTTACGATCCAGAAGATGAGCGCTATACCTACAATGCTTACTGCATTGAAGCAAAGTTACTCGAAGAACTTTTCACCTGTGAATACGAATTCCTCGATGACGCTCTTGAAACTATCAATTCTGAGTTTGGTACTTGGGAAAAAATTGACCTATCAGCAAAAAAAGGCTGTGGGTCATGTGTCGCTAAAGGAAGTCATTGATGAGTACGAGTTGGAAATTTATTTTTGTACTAGTTTTTAGTCTGATGACAGTTTCCAACTCTGTGGCTTTTGCTGAAATCCTCAAACCTGCACCTATCGAAGCCTCCAATCCTCGCGAAGACCTGCGCAAACAAATATTTAAAGACCCCCGCCTCGGCACCAGGTCCTGCGAAGTGCTCGCTACCGATCCCGCGGCAAGCATTAAGGCCGATGCATCGTTGCAAGATGCCGTTCATAACCTTATCAAAGCACTCAACAACAAAAACGAAAAGGATCTTCGCGATCTCTTTAACCCTCGTCTTAAAGTCAAAGCTGCTCAAGCACTGGCTTCACTGATGAGTTTAAAGAATATTGTTGGGACAAAATTTACAGTGACTAATTACCGCGTGGCAGCCCTCAATAGCCCTGACGGTAGCACGACACCCATTGAATGTGAAGATACTGGCGTATTGATGCATCCGCTCTATGGCTATCCGCTCACCGTGGGAGTTTGGCTGCAAGCGAGTGGAGACAACGAAATTGCAAGAGTTTTCGCCGAGTTTGTACCCTCCAAAAAAGATTGGACTATCGGCGCTTGGCATATTCAGCAGTGGACACACGCCGGTAAAGATTTTGCGATGTGGTACGAGAGTGCGCAAGCGTTCGCACAAAAAAATCAAAAGGCTTCTGCTTATATTGCCGCAGATCTTGCGGCAAAATTATTGGATGGTGGCGGCTTCTTAGTTTTTCCAGTCAAACAAGAAGCAGAAGCATGGCGTGACAAACAGATGACCCCCGAGCAATGGATAAAAACCGTTAAAGCTAGCTTCCCTGAAGAAGACATCGTTCATGTTGCGACATTGTTTATACGCGGCGGGGCAGGGGTTCTCATTCGTTTTGGGATTAAGGCTGAGCTTTCTACTGCAGCCATTAAAGAGCATTGTCAGGCCCGCTTACAGAAGGCTTTATCAGCAGAGTGGGCCGAAGGCATTCAGGGGATACGTTGTGGATACAATTTTCCGAGAGAAAATCCAACGGGTGAGGGCGTGCTTGGTAGCATCTTAATTTTAAAAGAAGAATTAAAAGCGACTCCTTCTGCTAAACCTTAGAACTTACCAGGCATGAACTTTTTCAAACGCAGCGCGAATCATCTGAATTCGAAAATGATCTGAGTTCTGTGCTTCGGTCGCATTCCTAAAATGCGCCCTTTCTCTTACACATAATTTGCGGTAGACACCTGGTGTCACGCCATAAACACGTTTAAATGCCCGAGAAAAATGTGCGGAACTTGAAAATCCACATTTGAACCCTATCTGCTGAATATCCCATTTGATATAAGAACGCAGCAATTCCGCCGCTAATACAGTGAAATTTCCATAACCAAGCAAATGGACCAATGGCAAACTGGCGACGAAATGCCCGACAAAGATGTGACTTCGAGGTCCCACTAAAAATCGCGACGTCTTCGAGTGAGAATCGCTCCGAGACATGCTCCGCCATATAATAAAAAGCTTCTCGCATCCAAAATGGCGCGAGCGGAAACTTCTCCCTCATAAAGCGCTCTATCAGTTCTTCAGCTGAAAAAATCAAATATCTATTCCTTAATCTCTTTA
Organism: uncultured Polynucleobacter sp.; assembly: GCA_964624705.1. Lineage (GTDB taxonomy): Bacteria > Bdellovibrionota_B > Oligoflexia > Oligoflexales > RGVZ01 > CAMDKS01. Next base: position 8,071 of record CAZUYQ010000122.1, on the reverse strand, counting down.
TGAGAATTGCAAAGCGAAATTTGTGCCAACGCAAATTTGAAACGAATTTATTATAAATTTAGAGGGTTAAGAAAAATGGAGGAGAGGTGAACATAAGATTTCGCCGAGATTTTGTCCGGTTTTGGGACAGTCAAAATCTAAGATTTTAGAAATAGGCGCAATGCATGCTACGATATTGAAAATACTATCTCTTAAATTTTCGTGAAATGACCACTTTCGGGAGGCTACCATGCTTGCAAGAATTTCGAACAGTCGCATCAGCATTATCACGCTCGGACTTCTGCTTAGTCTGCCTGCCGCCGCAGATCCCACTAGCTTTAAAATCGTCGCCTTGGGCGATTCCATCACTAAGGCCTTCAATGCGAATGGCGGTTTCTCTGATAGCCCCGACGTAAGCTGGTCCACTGGTACACGTCATACCGCAGGATTCGAAAGTCATTTAGAGAAAATTCAAAAACTTTATCCTCAGGCTAAAGTGACTGGCTTTAACTACGCTGTAACAGGCGCGCAGTCGAAAGACCTTTCAAAACAAGTTCAGAAAGCCAATGCTGCCAAACCAGATTATATAACACTGCTTATCGGTCCTAATGATGTTTGCCACTGGAGTTCAAATTATCAAGACTCTCTTGATGAATTTGTTGAAACCCTAAAGTCGAACCTCGACTCCATGATTGCAGCAAACCCTAA
>CAZUYQ010000122.1:0-7374 GCA_964624705.1 uncultured Polynucleobacter sp. | reverse complement strand
AAAGTTAAAATTACAATGAGCGGTAAGCCTGACATCTACCGCATTTGGGAGCTCTCAAAAGATAAGTCTTCCTGCCAGCGCACCTGGAGCTTTATCGGCCTCTGCAAACCTTTGCTAGGTAGGGGAGTAACCAATGGCGAGCGGCAGGACTTCAAAGCACGTTGGGATCATGCCAATGCTGCGATGGAAACGCTTGCTGCTCAGTACCCGCAGCACATAAAATTTAGCACTAACGCTGAAACAGTCGAATTCACCAGTGAAGATATCTCACAAACTGATTGCTTTCATCCTTCCATTAAAGGTCAGAACACACTTTCTGAAGGTTCATGGAAAGAAGGCTGGTTTGCTTCAGCCCTAGATATCGCGTCCGCTCAGTAGGCATTTCCTGCCTCCGGTCATCTTCGCGGCCCCCTGCTAAAATATTTAGAGGGGGTCTTGATGTCTTCCGCAGCATTGAAACAATTATCTGAATTACATCGCACCATCTACGAGCGCGCGCTCGCAGATGCGAACGAATCTATTGGCAATTCAAGCCCCGTTATTGCTCGCTATGCGGCCGAGTACTCTCAATCCCTACCCAAATTATTTAAAACATCTACAGCACGTAAGCTGACCCAAGCCATTGATAGCCACCGCATAGTACTATTTGGTGATTTTCACTCACATAAACAATGCCAGCGAGCCTTGCTGAGAGTTATTCGTAGTTACAATCAAACACCCGATCATGCTCCTATTTGTGTCGCACTAGAAATGTTTCGCACTAGCGATCAACCTATTCTCGATCAATGGCAAGCAGGTTTGATCACTGATGAGAAATTACTCGAAAAGACCGATTACGAATCTATATGGGGATTTCCTTGGGCCAACTACCGACCAATCCTTGAGTATTGTCGCTATCACTCCATTCCTTTATATGCTGCTAATACTAAAAGTGCCGGTCGTGACAACTTAAAAACACGCGATGAGCATGCAGCGAAACTTCTTTCTAAACTTGCTACTACTCATCGGACAGCAAAGATTTTTTACTTGGTTGGAGAATATCATTTAGCAGATTCACACCTACCTGCAGCACTGACAAAAACGGCCACTAAAAGTACCTTGTCCGTTCTGCGTATTATCTTAAATGCTGATCAGTACTATTTCATGCTCCCTCCAGCAAAAGTTCACAAACGTGACGAAGTGCTTGAACTAACACCTCACTTCTACTGCATCCTTAATTCTCCGCCATGGATAAAATGGCAATCTCAAGTGCTCGCTGAAGAAATGCGGCGTATTGGAAACAGTACGTATATTGAAAGTGAAATTATTGGTGATGATCTGGAAGATGGCCCGGAGTACGAGGAAGACGACTATGAGCCATTTACTGAAGACGTTATCGACCTTGATCATCACTTGAAGCACACGATAGAAAGCGTCGGATCATTTTTAAAAATAAAGGATCCTGCAAAAATTCAGGACACATTCAAAATTGTCCCGAACGTCGAGAACGACGATATCGAGCACTTACCATTACAAGCTCGCGCAACCATCTTTGAGCAAGCAAGTCGAGATGGGCTTGCGGTCGACTATGCGAGGCGTGTGCTCTTTCTTCCAGAAGTATCCATCAATAATCTCGCGTTCGCGTCCGGTCTTGTGATTTTCGGATCCCTCAGCAAACTTCGTGAAAACTATCGTTCACCAGAAGATCTTTATATCGCACAGATCCTAAAGATGACGTTTGGCTACATTGCCACTAAGATTCTTAACCCCCGCGTCTCGCTGCATACTAGGCGAGCTATCGAAGACTATCTGGGAGCGATTAGCGGCAAACATGTCGCGGGACAGACGCGTCTGCGCCGGGAAGTGGCGAGGAAGTCACTTAAGTTTCTCGACTGGTCGATAAACTCCATTCAAAGCCTCGATAAAAAATCACAAGCAAAGCCGGTTCCTCTAGATATTTTGGATGTAGATCGACGCAGCTCGCACGACGTTGGTCGTCACGTTGCGCAAACGGTGGCCGCAACGGTTTATCAACGTCTTCTTGCTGGAAAGATTGATGCGAACGATCTCAGTCGCTGGTTTGCTAAAAATTGCGATACAAATGATAAGGCAAAACGTCTCCTCGCGGAAATGCTTCGCCTTACTTAGTCGTTTCTGAAAAAGACCATGAACGCTTGCCGGTCAATAAGACAATCTTGTCGTCTAAATCGGCTTTGATTCTCTCTTCGAGTTTCGTTTCATATTGGGCAATCCTGCCTTCACGCTACATGTTAAAATCGACGTCATTATGGGAGAGATGACGCCGTCGCGCCTTCCCATTTGAAAAGCTACGGCTGCATACTCACCGTCGCCTGGAGAAACGGCGACGTCGATCCGAAAATCAGTATTCTCCTTTTGACGAAATCCGAAGATATCGCCGTCCATGGCAAACGTCATGTCTCGAATCGAAGTTTTGCCGTCTGAAAACGCGACGGTCATTTTCGCTGGGGCGTTTTCGTCAGAAAAATCCAGGCGTAGGCGATTGATTTTCACTTGATCTGTTCCATCAGGTAAGCAATCAAAAAATAAATCCCGTGCCCATGATGTTTGCGCAAAACTGGATAAGCTTAAAACAATGCCTAAAATAATTGTGTTCATTTGGGACTCCTTGGCTGATATTTGACAACAAAGGTAAGGAATTGATCGGTAAAAGTCAAAGACGTTAAATTCAATCCCTAAAAAACAGGATTCAATCCTCTCATACATAGGCGATTGACTTCGCGATGCGGATTCTATAGAAAGGCAGCTATGAGAGTCATTTGCGCTGGGACTCTTGGCCTCTCCTGCCCAGCGATTGTCATGCTCTTGGTGAGGGCCTTCCATTTGAAACTTCCATGGAGGCGCACCGATGTTACTAGAATCCCATTTTCCATTTCTAAAAGAATCCATTTCAGCCGCCGAACAAGCTATGATGAATGGTAATCATCCGTTTGGCGCCGTATTAGTTGCGAACGGCAAGATCCTTATTAGAGCCGAAAATTTGGTTCACACATCCAATGACTGCACTCAGCATGCGGAGCTTGTCCTCGTGCAAAAAGCGGTGAAAGCATTTGATCGCTCGTTTCTTAGAAAATCGACCCTCTACGCAAGTACCGAGCCGTGTGCAATGTGCTCGGGTGCGATCTACTGGAGTGGCATAAGAACAGTCGTATTCGGATGCAGCGTCTCTCGTCTTGCTCATTTCACTACCGGAAGTTTTGTGATTTCATGTCGATCTATTTTTAGTCAAGGCAGACAATCTCCTCAAGTGATCGGGCCACTGCTAGAGAAAGAGGCTGAAAAGGCCCACGCTATCTATTGGCAGAGTAAGCGGCAGGACTTCCGTGAGTTGGAAGAGTCGTAAGAGTAGCGATCTGTTCCAGTTTTATACTACTCAGAGTGACCCTTGAATTTTTAGACTTTTTGAACGGTCTTCGATGAGTTGACTAATGCGTTTTGGAATCTTTGCGTTCGGAAACCTTCGGCAAATCCGCTCAGCGACCAGGTCTTTGTTCCCTTGTATTTTGTCGTTGATCTCAATCAAACGTCGGCGAAAAGTACCGTTTTTTAAATCGAACGAATTTTCAAGTAAACTAATCTGATTACTACCAATCTGGGTAAAATCATCTCTATCTCCTATTTTAAACGCGAATTGCCTCTGGAGTTTTGGATAAATGGCAGTACAGATGGCAGTACAGATGGCAGTACAAAGAAGATCGTAAAATGGTGCGAGTTCGTTTTTTCCATTATTTAAGAGAAACGAAATATTTTTCGAATGACAGTCGTGATTACCAATAATCAAATTGAAAGCAATCCAGTCGAGAAAGTTTTGAATGCTTTGCACTCATTTGACGGGAGAAACATGGTTCCCAAATGAATTTCTCACTACACTGAGAATATAACTGTTTAAAGCTCAATCTGGCGCAAAAACACCCTCTAGTGAGAAATTTTTACGTAGTCTGAGGAATAAAACTATATTCCTATTGTAATGAGAATATGCGCAAGCCCTTCATTGCCAGAATAGATCATTAATATCAATAAGATAGCGCCTTGCCACTCTCATGATCGTGCGAAGCAAATTGTAAAGGCGAAACGTCTCCTTGCGGAAATGCTTCGCCTTACTTAGAAGATCAATTCAGATGAAAATCCTAGAAAAACAGTACATCGCCGCCGCTGGCGGCCTTGGTGTCAGGAGCTACTTCTGCTGCTGGGGCAGGAGCCGCCGCTACAACTGGAGGTGCGGGCGGTATCACTGGTGCAGCTGCAGCGGTGGGCTGCGGGGCTGCTGCTGGTGATGCACTCGCAGGTGCATCGGTCGTTCTTGCAGCTGTCATAATCGATCGTTTAATATTTTCGGCACCGGATTTAAGCGTAGCGCGTGTGATCATATCGTTTGCCATCACACCGATTTGTTTTAAGGGATTTACCGCTCCTTGAATTTCCGCACGAGTAATGTCTTGGAACTGTAGACTCAAAACAATTTGGTCAATGTTAACAGCCACGCTTTCGGAGCTGACGACCGAGCTATGGACTAGCTTAGTGAATACATCCGTTGATTCTTTCGCCGTTTGCAGGAGCGAGCTCACCGCATGATCGACACTTGTTTTCTTATTATTTGTTTTCTCAAGATTACCCTTCAAAGAATTCGAAATATCTTGAACTGAATCATTAACCTTACCGACGATGAGGGTAATATCATTGGAAGCCTGGTTGGTACGATCGGAGAGTTTACGAACCTCCTCAGCAACGACGCTGAATCCTCGTCCGTGCTCTCCGGCTCGAGCGGCCTCAATCGCAGCATTCAGTGCCAAAAGGTTGGTTTGGTCGGAAATATACTGAATATCTTCTGTGATCTTATTAATACTCGCAGTATTTTCTAAGATGGCTGCAATTGATTTTGAGAATTCGACATTAAGATTGCCGTTTTCTTCCAACATCTCCGTCATTTCTTTTAACAATTGAAGAGCGTTGGTTAAGACGGCACTCAAAGACAGGCGTTCTCCGCCATCTTCACTACGAACAATTTTACCAGAAAATTGATTGGAAATTTCATTTGCTTCCGACAGATTTTCTTGAGCTTTTTCGTAAATAAATCTGACTTTATCGCCAATTTGAATCGCGCTCTGCTCTGTATGATGAATCACACTTTCCAGCTGCTTCTGGATTGCTGGTACAAGGTCCAGAATTTTACGCAGAAGGTTTTCGTGCGTAAGAAGATTTTCATCCCGTTCTGCAACGAGTGATTCAAGACTACGGACCACCGTGTTCAATGCCCCGGTGGTCGTGATGCCTTGATCGTTTTTCATCCTGCCGGTTGCACGTAACTGGACCACTTCTTCCATAAGATCGGCTTTCGCTTTTCTTTCACTACCGAGAGTCTCATTCAAGGATGAAATTTGACTTTTGGCAGCGGTTAAATCCGACTTTGCTATGTGCAACTTCGATTCGAGATCTTGTTTTACCAGTTCAAACTTCTTCTCTGTATTTTTTTGGACCAAAGCAAAGCTAACGCCACTGTCGCCAGAAGATTTTGTTCCCTCTAGTTCAGATTCGAGGTTTTTAATCTTGGCCTCGAGATCTGCGGTAGCGTTATCCACGCGTCCATGCATCATCATCAGGCCGACGATAAAAATCACGCACCCTGCGATGGCCAGGCCTGCGGTTGCGACGAATGTTAGGTTGAGCAGCGGAGTCATAACGATCGCAACCGTAGGAACCATTGCCAAAATGGAATAGAACATTGGATTGGTTAAAATTGAACCGCCCATACCTGAAGCCCCCTCGTTTCCGAAACGTGAATGATCATCTCGTGTGGCTATCGGTAGTTCGCCTAGGAACATGAGCAAGGTGTTGAGAGCCAAAGGCTATTTGCAAACGTTAAACATCTAGATTCAGACCTATTTATAGATCATTTCCATAAAGTCTCAAATTCAGTCTTAGTCGGGTCCAGCCGTGTTTTCGCCATTTTTACTTCAAATGAGTCCGGCGTCCCTTCAGCTGCAATCCGAGTCCATAGCTTGCGAGCGTCATCGTGGTGGCCCATTTTCTCAAGCTGTTCCGAATGCTGCCAAATCCTCTCGAGCCAGGGCCCGGTTAATTTCCAGTCAGTACGTTCGGTGTATTTCTTTTGTAGCGCCTCGGTATCTAGAACATGGGTCTCCAGATCCAACCAAGATTGAGCACATGCGGCGTCTTCTTCAAGTAGATCAGGCCACTTCTCATTCATCGCCAACGCTACGCGGTCATGGACAACCTTAACTGCGGCCGGGTCTTTGCGGGCATCAGCTATTTTTGCTACTAATGGATAGGTGACCGAGCAAAGGCGGTCTTCGTCCTTCTCTGCCCATTTTTCGGCAGCCCGCAGTATCCATAGGAATTCCTGCTTCGCTTTAGAACTACTGAGAATGCGAGAGATAAATTCTTTGCCTTCCTTTGACAGTGTCGACTGCCATTTCCTAGTCATGGCTTCCGTTTCGGCGGTGGCTAGATCTTTATCCAACGATTGATCCGATTTTGTCGACCTTTTTGCCTCAATGAGGAAGGTCATGCCACGGAGAAACTCGTCATCGGTTTTTTGCTTAAGCTTTTAATCCTTCCAAAACTCCTTTGCCTTATCCGCACGACTCGTATCCACACAAGCAGCAAAAAGTTTCGCTCCGAGCTCAGCATCGACCTTCGGATAAAGTATGCTTCGTTTTTTCTCAAAGAACTCGGTCGCTGAGAATTTGTAGCCCTTTTGGAAATAGGGCTCAATATTGGTTGCCTGAACCTCTCGCACAGCCGGAATCATGCGGTCAAGAAACTTCGAATTAGGATACTTTGCAGAAAAATCTTTAACCTGAGCAACCATCTCCGGAGTACGTTCACGGTCCGAATAAGATCCGACAAGACACGCTGACACAAGTTCCATCAACACATTCGGCACTTCGTTCTTGGTTTTAACTTCCATCAACAACTCTCTTGCGTGCTTCACGTTATTACCCTCGTAAGCAGGCAACTCCATGCAGGCTCCGCGTGCCGCAGCAATTTTTGCGGCTTCAGTACCAGGATGCTCTGCTTCGACTTTGAAGTATGCAAGACGTGTTTCATCAGCAAGTTTTTTTCGATCTTTTGGCGACGCCTTCTCAAGCATCGCTAAATTGATGTCTGCAATTCGAAGCCTAAGCCAGGGTAAGGCTCCACTAGTGGTGAGCCAGTCGTTATCGCGCACTAAGGCAGTCTTGAGGGCAGAAGTCATAATTCCTTTTGCCTCGGCAAATTTACCCAACCAGAATTTTGATTCTGCTCTCAAGACTGCTTGCCCAGGATTATAAACAATCAGAGATTCGTCGAGACGTGCTCCAAGCGTATATACATCTTCTGCTAATTCGAAATTAT
>CAZUYQ010000121.1:8910-15458 GCA_964624705.1 uncultured Polynucleobacter sp. | reverse complement strand
TTTTTTTCTTTTTTTTAACGGATAGAGAAAGGGGTGATCATGCCCTTTCAGACTAGATCACCCCTTTTTATTTCAAATGGAATCAGAACTACGACTTAGTAAACGCCGTTGTTGTATACTTGACCTGGGTTGTAACCTTGGCCGCTGTATCCACCAGAAGTACCGCCAGCACTGCCGCTGCCATTGAAGCTATTGTTGTAGTAGTAATAGTTGCTGTTGCCATAACCGTTACCTGTACCGTATCCACCAGTGTTGCCGTAACCATTGTTACCGCTTCCACCCTGTTGACCATAACTACCGTAGCCGCCTGGAACGCCATAGTATCCACCGTAGTTATAACCATAGTTGTAACCATAGTTTAAATATGTTGGACGGTAGAAGCCCCAATTCCAACCTGCATAACCATAGTAACGACGACCGCCGCCCCATGCCCAACCGCAGTAACTTTCAGTGGAGCTTGCATTATCAAGTTCGCTGCCAATTGCTACGGGTGCTTGGCCAGCTTCAAAAGTCGTCGCGATATTTTCTTGAGTTAGTTGGTCCGCGCTAGAAACTAAACGCATCTCGGCCTTGTCGTTTACTTCTTTACCGTTCGCATCGACCGGTACTTTAACAATGACAACGCCTGGCAATTTCGCGCCCGCGGCTTTTGCTTCTGCTTCAGAAATTTTTGGTGCAGGTGCTTGATCCGAATTCTTTTTGGATGTGCCGCAGGCTGTAACAGCCAACGCTGACAAAACTACGGAAACTCGTACAGTTTTTTTTGCGATACTCATAGGTATCCCCTTTCGTAAGCGGGTTCTTGGATATGCCCAAATTTTAGGCTTGTTATGAACGGCTCATGTTTATAACAATGTTGTTTTAAAGTCAATAAAAGCTTAAATTATTTTATAAATCATAATTTGGTTAGTATTATCGACGATTTAGAAATGAACAGGGCGGGCAAGAGCGGTTATTAATATTTCATGATATTCATTTTTAGAGATTTCTATCGCACCTAACGAGGCTAAGTGCGGCGTCATGAATTGCGTTTCAAGAAGTGTAAGTCCCTGTTTTTGCATGTGCTCTACCAATGTCCACAAGGCTAGCTTCGATGCATCAGTCGCTTTCGAGAACATGCTTTCGGCATTAAAGACTCCATTGAAATTAAGACCATACACCCCGCCGACCAGCTTCTCACCCTGCCAAACTTCAATGGAATGGGCCACCCCACGGGCAAACATTGAAGCATACATTGTTTTAAAATCATCATTAATCCAAGTTTCGCTGCGATCGGCGCAGCCATCCACGACCGCAAAGAAAGCTTTGTCGATAGTTATGCGATAACCCCGCGTATTGCGCGAGCGTCGCAAAGACCTGGAAATATGAAATCCATTGAGCGGAATGATGGTGCGAGGATCCGGATCAAACCACAACACCTCGCCAGTTTCTGGATGAGGCATTGGAAAAAAACCCTGACGATAGGCGTAGTCAATGATGTCTGGGTGCAGTGGATTCAGCAGACGATCTGACATCCGAAAGACCTCGTGACAAAGTAGAAGAAACTTAAATAATTATTCTGGCGTTCCACTACGAGCTAATTCTGCAAGTTCCGGTGCACTGCGATGACCAGCTAAGACAGCGACCATATCCGGAGCAAATTGCCAGACCAACATATTCATTTTATCACTTGCATACACGCGATAACGAATGCCGCGGTAGTCTGCTTCCTCACCTTGATAGGGCATGTCTTTCATCGCGCCAGGTAACATAAAATAATGGAGATGTTCACCATTGCGCTCAGGACTTTTATACATCACGGCGACCACTTTCATCACTTCATAGTCGATGATGCTTACACCTTCTGGAACCCATCCAGCAAGTGCTCGGAGGGGCTGCGGTTTAAATGCTAAACCTGGCACCTGACTGATAAACTGTTTTACTTCCTGCGGATCATTCGTGGGTAAATTAATCCGGCCATCTGGATCTTCTTCCATGGCAACGGCTTCATAACCAACGTACTCAATCGGATTAATTTTATCTCTAGTCCGCGGCATAAATGTATAAACAAGCCCACCAATCACCAGCACCGCAATCGTTGTAAGCGCGACGCGACGGCGCAAATTACTCCAGAATTCACTGCGCTCAATGTCTTGAATTTCACTCGCTTCAATGGTTTCGCGAATCTGATCATCTTGAATAAAGCTTCTTAACTTATGCTTGAGGGGCTCTGGAGCGACCAAGGCACCCATTGCCACTTGAAACCTTCCGCGTACAGTTTGAAACTCTTCGACGACTTTTTGTCGATCTTTTAAAACATCTTTATAAGCGCTCTCCACCGAAGCCGGCAGCTCGCCATCTAAATACTCAGAGAGATAGCCATAAAGCAACTCATCGCCAGAAATATCGCTTGAATTTGCTGCCACCGGAGTCATCTCCTCTTTCGCTAAAATCGGTCGTTTCTTTTCACGGTATTAAACTTTAACTTCGCCCAAGGTCAGTTTTTGGCGCGCAGTCGCTAATGCTTTTCGAACATCTTGATCGATCGTCCCCATTACAGATGCTGCATCCTTCACACTGAGACCGACCATGTCCACCACATATAAAGCCGCACGCTCTTTAGGATTGAACTTTTTTAGTGCATTTAATGTCGGCTGGGACCATTCATGAAAGCGTTCGGTTTTAAGCTTATTCCAAGCCTTCCAGGTCAACGCCATCAATAGCCCTACGGAATCGGTTGTAGGCTTTACGCTATCAAAGTCTTCTAATAGCTGACGAAAAGCCTCTTCCGTGATGCGTTCGGCCCCATCGCGGCTTCCGGTCAAAATAAGACCAAAACGGTACACCACATCGGTCCGCTCGTAATATTCAGACTGATAAAGTTCAAGCCGTTGTGGATGAACTGGCTTGCTGGCACCGTTGGACATAGGTTTCCCCCGTCAAAAACTATGAAGATATGTTTCCATGGTATCAATTATCGCTTCAAGTATGCAAGGCTACTGGTGTAATTTGAGACGTAATGCTGAAAACAGGAAGGAAGACATACTCTGTGAAAAATCTGAGCAACTGGCTTTTCGTGGTTCCTGCCCGCCTGAAGTCGGAACGATTGAGCCAAAAGCCCTTACGCCTTCTGGGCGGGAAGCCTCTCATAGAACAGGTTTATAACAATCTACGCCCTTTGCTTCATGATGGCGCACATATTGTTGTCGCTGTTGACTCTGACTTAGTGGCTAACGTTTGCGCTAGCAAACAAATTCCGTGGATCATGACCAGGCCAGAACATCCAAGTGGTACCGATCGTTGTAATGAGGCTGCTCAACAGTTTAAACAGAAATGGATTATGAATGTCCAAGGTGACGAGCCATTCATCAACCTCGATGATCTAAAACGTTTGGCACAGGCGATGGAGAGCAGTCATTGCAAAATGGCGACATTGGGCATCAAAATGGACGATCCTCATAAATTCCGAGATCCCAACTGCGTGAAGATTGTGCGGGGTGAGGATGGCAGAGCCATTTATTTTAGCCGGGCGAGCGTCCCCTTTGATCGCGAAGCTCAGCGAGCTGGACATTCGCAGGGGAGTTTTTGGGAACATTTAGGAGTTTATGCATTTACGAGAGATTCACTTTCCGAATTCTGCGCCATGAAACCTTCCCCACTCGAACAAATCGAAAAGCTTGAACAGCTTCGTGCGCTTGAGGCTGGATGGACCATTCAAGTCGCGACGGCTCAGTCGCCCGGTCATGGCATTGATACCCAGGAAGATCTTGATCGGGCTGAAGAATTACTGGCTCAACTTTAAAACCTAAATCACGAAAGACTTATGACTATGGGTAATCGTTTCGGAAAAATTTTTTCGGTTACAACATTCGGCGAAAGTCATGGTGAAGCTGTCGGAGTCGTCATTGATGGCGTTCCGAGTGGTTTAAAGATTGATATGGGACGCATTCAAGCTGCGTTAAATCGCAGAAAACCAGGCCAATCCGCCCTGACGTCGCCGCGCGCTGAAACTGATATGGTGAAATGTCTTAGTGGCGTGGAAGATGATATCACGCTTGGCTCACCCCTTACGTTGATGGTCATGAATCAGGATAAACGCCCCGAGGACTATCAAGAACTTGCGGAAATTCTGCGACCCTCTCATGCCGATTTTACGACACTCGCAAAATATGGGGTGAAATCAAAATCCGGCGGCGGACGAGCCAGCGCCCGCGAGACTATCGGTCGAGTGGCAGCGGGAGCTGTCGCTGAACAAGTCTTGGAAAAATTTTTAGGTTCTTACGAAATTACTGCATGGGTCCAAAGTGTTGGCGGAATGACTTGTAAACGAGTGGACGAGGCAAAGGTGCAGCGCGCCGAGGTCGACCAATCGCCCGTTCGCTGCCCAGACCTTGACAGCGCAAAAACCATGATCAAACTGATCGAGGAGGTTCGCGATGCCGGCGATAGCGTGGGAGGCATCATCCGCTGTGTCATTCGGGGGGTTCCTGCAGGACTAGGAGAACCGGTTTTTGATAAATTGGAAGCCGATCTCGCCAAAGCCATGCTGAGCTTGCCAGCGACAAAAGGGTTTGAAATCGGTAGCGGTTTTTTGGGAACAACATTAAGAGGAAGTGCGCATAATGATGCATTCATCACCATTAATGAAAAAATTCGCACCACCACGAATCACTCTGGCGGCGTCCAAGGTGGCATGACCAATGGCGAAAGTATTGTTTTTAATGTCGCATTTAAACCGGTGGCAACCATTGCCCACCCTCAGAGTACCGTTACGGCTTCTGGACAACCCATTGTTATGGCCCCCAAATCGGGACGTCATGATCCTTGCGTTCTACCTCGGGCTGTACCGATCGAGGAAGCGATGGCCAATCTTGAATTCATGATTTCCTCATGCAAAAAATACTATTTATGAGAGAACGCAACATTTGGCTTTAATACGAGCTCACAAACAAAGGAGTTTGAACATGATCGTCTCGTCCCGCGGGTTTTTAAAATGCACAGGAATGCTCTGTGCCACTGCTCTGCTAGTTGCAAGCCAGGGCCTGTCTTATAATTTGCCTGGTGCGCCAGACAAACCCATCACCGATGAAAATATTCAAGCACTCCAAAAAATCTCGCGAGGAGTCTCAACCATCGCTACACAGGCAGAAAAAGCTGTCGTGTTTGTGAGCGTTTACAAAACAGTGCGGGGACTTCCGCCTGGCATGATTGATCCCTTTGAATTTTTCTTTGGCCAGCAAGGTCCTGGTGGACGTGGCAATGGCCAAGGTCGCGGCCAACCACAACAACAGCAACGTCGTGAAGAAGGATTAGGATCGGGTTTTATCATCGATCTTAATCAAGGCTACATCATGACCAACAATCACGTCGTTCAGGATGCCGACGAGATTCAATTAAAATTTCCAAACGGCGATACCCATGAAGGAAAAATTGTTGGCCGAGATCCCAACACAGATGTCGCGATTGTCCAGGTAAAAGATAAATCCTTTAACAAGACAGGGTTATCGCAGCTCGTTCTTGCAAACAGCGATGAAACTCAGGTGGGCGACTTCGTTGTTGCCGTGGGCGCACCATACGGGCTTGAGGCCAGCGTAAGCTTTGGGATTGTCTCTGCACTTGGTCGCGGTAGTTTGCAAATTACAGCAATGGGAAACTTTATCCAAACCGATGCCGCCATTAACCCCGGAAACTCGGGCGGCCCTCTAGTGAATACGAGTGGACAAGTTCTTGGAATGAATACCGCAATCTTCTCAAAGACCGGTGGCTATAATGGTATTGGCTTTGCGGTGCCAAGTAATCTCGCTCGCAAAATTGCTGATCAGTTAATCTCAACTGGAAAAGTGACGCGAGGTTATATTGGTGTTGGACTCCAACCTATTGATGGCGAGTTACACAAAAGTCTCGGCCTAGCTAAAGACAGTACTGGTAGCCTCGTGGCGAAGGTCGGGCCGGCGGACAAAGCGGGACTAATACCTGGTGATGTCATTGTGAGCCTAAATAAGCAGACCGTTAAATCGGAGAATGATATTACCAACACGATTGGTCTTATGAGTCCCGGACAAAGTATCGATATCAATGTGATCCGCAATGGTAAACCGAAGCTTATTTCGGCTAAAATCGGTGAATTTCCCGGTGACGATCAAGTGCTGAAGGCAAAAGAAAAAGGCGGCGCAGGCGAAAATGCATTTGGTTTAGCGCTACAGAAACTAACGCCTGATATGCGGGAACGTTTTAATCTCGATAGCAAAGCGGGCCTTGTTGTTACTGAGGTACAATCTGGCAGTGAAGCCGAACGCGTCGGTATCCAAGCAGGAGATTTAATTCTGCAAGTAAACGGCAAAGCAGTGCTCGATGTTGGCAGTTTTAAAACAATGGTAAAACAATCGGGCGCTAGGGCGCTTCTGAGAATTGAGCGTGCCGGTCAGTATTTCTTTGTTCCATTACGCAATAAATAACTTCTAAGAAGATCTATGCAAAAATTACTGCAGAATCTAGCCTCAGTGTGCTGGTAGCCTTCACAGGCCACCAGCACACAGCTGACATCGCACCAGATTAAACACGGATTCTGC
>CAZUYQ010000121.1:4993-8900 GCA_964624705.1 uncultured Polynucleobacter sp. | reverse complement strand
GCGGTATTGATACCCCGCACCCATCAGAAATGCATTATGTAAAACAAGTTCACGGAACCAAGGTTTTGCGAGCTGATGCTCAGCTCACATCTCCTCACACATTAAATAGATCCGAAGCCGATGGCATTTGGAGCGATCAAAAAAATCTCACCGTCGCGGTACGAACTGCTGATTGCTTGCCGGTCTTGTTTGCGGCAAGTGATGACAAAAATCATTATAAGTACGTGATGGCGGTGCATGCTGGCTGGCGTGGTTTAGTTTCGGGAATTTTACCGCTGGCTGTAAAAGTTCTGCGCGAACAAAATCCTCAACTGAAGTTTAACTCCCTAGTCGCCTGTATCGGTCCAGCAATAAGCCGTGAACAATTTGAGATCGGACCAGAAGTTATTGCCGAGGTGCTCGATAAAAAGTTCGATCTAGATATAACTGCAGTCGCATTAACTATTAGCAAAGGTCGCGGAGACCGCTGGCATCTTGACCTAGCAACGGCAGCAGCTTTGCAGCTGATGCAAATAGGGATAGATCCACCTCGTATTGAAGTGATTCAAGCGTGTACAAAATCTTCGCCTAATGAATGGCATAGTTATCGCCGCGAAGGTAAAGGTTGCGGTGTGAACTGGTCATGGATATCTACTTTTTAAGCTTACCGTCATCTTCACACATTCTTAACTCATTCATTTCAAAACATTACTTTTTTGGTTTTGATCAAATCTGATCGAGATCTGCGATGCATTCTATTTAGAGTTCTTCGAACTTATAAGCCACTAACACGCCTGCACTTTGACAAGAATTTTCTGTTTCATAAAAGCGGACGAATGAAATGGATTGCAAAAGTATATGTATAGAGATGAACCTAATTACCACCCAATTTTGTAACTGAAAATCACTCATGTTAGAGTTAAATAGTCGAGACGATCAAACAGAAAAAAGAAATCAACAAGCGAATTTTTCGGAGTACAACGTTGAAAACATTATCCTCAGCAGTAGCTTTGTCGTTTTCTATTCTCTCGCAGTCAGCGGCGACTCTTGCAAACGATGTAAACTCGACAACGACATGCATAGATATCGCAGAAGATTCCGATCAATCACCAGAGAATATTCCACATACTTTTCCTAGCAGGAATCGCGCTCATACCTGGTGCTATTCCGACCGCTTTATAGATGGACAACGCGCATTGCTTATTTTTAATATTGATGGTCAAGCGGTTCGCGAAGAAATGTCTCAACTTCTTGAATTAGATTCCAATAGAAAAATTATAAAAACCACTCACGCGTCGCTTTTAAAAGGTGAAATCACCATTCATTCTATGGATGGTCATCCACTTGATGTCCTTCCTGCACCTAACTCGCTACTAGCTGCTCGGCACATAGGCAAACTTTCTCGTACTCAATTAAATGAGAATATTGTAAATAGTGCCGAAGAAATATTTACAAAGTTTTCTGTGGCCAGCAAAGAAAAAAATGAAAATTATCGCGCCGCAGTGACAGAAGGTTCTGTAAAAGCAACCGTTCCACCCGAAGCCCTACCCTATGCTGCCTATTGGTGGCCCCATTCTGGCCTTCCACTCGCAGCCGGACCTTTTTCGCCACTTGGTAAATATGACTTAGCGATAAAAGCCCGGACAGGCACCGATCCTGGAAGTGTTAACTGGGAACGTGAATTTCATTCTTTGCAGCATGTGCCCTGGGGCGGTCACTGTAATGGCTGGGCAGCAAGTTCGGTTCTCTATAAAGAAGTAGAAAAACCAAGATGGGATGCCGCATCAAAACAAGTTCTCTTTACCAGTGATTTTAACGGCATGCTTGCCGAAGCAAGTTTCTGCGTCGACTGGGCGTTTTACGGAACACGTAATGATTCAGATAAGGACGATACTCTGGATATCTCTCCAGATAAGTTTCACAAAGTCCTGACCTACTATATTGAGACGCTAAAAAAGCCAATCGCATTCGATCGGTTTTCAACAAAGGTAATCGATAACTGGGTCATTAGTGGCTATGAGTCAAAAATCACCAAAGACACAACCACTCCTAACACGTACCTTGTCACAAATATCGTTACTGTTCACCCCTATCCACGCCAAATACGCGATGATATCGGCCCAGCAGCCAAAGAATATATTACTTATAAATACAAATTACAAACCGATGATCAGGGTGAGATTACGGACGGAAAGTGGCTTTCCAAAAACCCAGATTTCCTCTGGGTACCTCTAAGCCAGAGCAACTGCGGAAGAGAAAATCCAAAGATCGATCCAAAACGGATCCTTGAACTTATGAAACTACCATATGCGACTAGAGCGACAGAGCCTGCAACAGGATTCAATTTTTCAGGTTCAATTCCAGCAAAAGGAACCCAGAAAATTTCACTAGCTGGCGCTAAACCAGGGTTTGTTACAGCGATGAAATTAAAAGCAACATCCGCTACGCCGACTGATTTTTACATCAATATAAACGGTAAGCGTAAAAATCCAGAAGAAGGATATTGGTTGAACCAGATATCCTTGGGAGCCGAAGATATTAGTTCTGCGAGAACAATAGATATTTACTTTGAGGGCCTTTTGGATATCGAAATAATTAATGTTAACGAGAAAGAAACCAGAGATATCGATTTCGAGGTGGAATCGATTGAGTATCTAACAGGCTCTTAAGTGTCTCTCGTGAGTTGAAACAACTGCATCAGCGGTTGGTGTAGTTGAAACTGTTTCAATATTTAAAGGAGTTGTGCTTATGAAAATTCGCGTACTAGGAATGTTATTTGCTCTAAGTTTAACTGCGCCGATGGCACTTGCTACAGGTCAAAACCCAGGCCAAGATCCTGGTCAAACACCTGGTCATGGCGGCCACGGTTGATTTAGCATCTATTATATAGACGTTAAAAACCAAACTCCTATCGCTGCTCAAACAGTAGATAGGATTTTTTTTATTTATGAAAAACTAATTGTCACAGCTTAGACAGCAAGCCCTCTAAGCCAAGCACATAGGATTCAATCCCAAAGCCATATATAACACCAAGCGCATACTTGGCCGTTAAGCTCTGTTGTCTGATTGCTTCACGCTGGCAAAGCTGTGATAAATGCACTTCAACGAACTTTGTCTCAAGGCCCGCAAGACGATCAGCTAGTGCGAGATTGGTATGTGTCCACGCTCCTGGATTTAATACGACACCACGCCAGGGTTGAGACAGTTTCGCAAATAGTTCTGATTCTGCATTCGTCTGAAAAAAAACTAATTTATCTTTTTGACAACCATATTTCTTCGCAAGTCTTGGCCATTCAGCGGTAACCAGATCTTCCATATCTTTGAGCGTCGCCGAACCATAGACACTAGGCTCTCTTTTTCCAAGAAGGTCTAGATTCACGCCGCTGGCTATCAAAATCTGCATACTGCATTTCCAATGCTAGTTTAACTTATTGAGAAGCTCATCATAGACTCGCATTTGACGGTCGATAATTTCAACGATTTCCATACGGTCGTAGACCACCGGATCTGTCTCAATATCATCACTCCGCTGCTCTTTTTCGAGTCGAGCCAATTCTGAAACTTTCAAGCGCAAAAGATCATTATGCGGAGAAAGACGCAGGAGTCTACGATAAATACCGAGCGCTTTGCCATAGTGCTCTTGTTTGGCATAAATTTCAGCCAGAGTCGTAGAGTCTAGCTCTAAGGGTGAGCTTCCATCTGAATCCTGGGCCGGGCTTGAGGT
The DNA here is from genome assembly GCA_964624705.1 of uncultured Polynucleobacter sp. Taxonomy (GTDB): domain Bacteria; phylum Bdellovibrionota_B; class Oligoflexia; order Oligoflexales; family RGVZ01; genus CAMDKS01. The sequence continues at coordinate 5,197 of CAZUYQ010000121.1, read as the reverse complement.
GATCGTCCCCGGGGATAAAACTTCCGAAAGTGGTACAACATGATAGCTCGAGAGTTCTTTACGCATGACCGCATCGAGCTCATAATCCAGGCTAAAACGGCCATTTCTCGTGCCGGATCGCTTCTTTTTTGCGTCCATGGACTGTTTTGAACTTACCGCTGAAGATGCATCCACATTGAGAATCGCATCATCAATAGAAACACG
>CAZUYQ010000121.1:996-4983 GCA_964624705.1 uncultured Polynucleobacter sp. | reverse complement strand
CACGGATACCTTTGGATTGAAGCTCTCTCCGCCAATGATCGCGAGCGACCGCAATACCTGAAACCTCGAGCATTTCACTCAAACGTTTCACTTCAGGATCGATTCCCTGCTGTAATCGCAGTGATTTCAATGCAGCTGCGACAGCATTATCATCGCCAAACGCCAGCGCCATTTTAAAAATGAGTTTCTGCGCCAGCGCATTATCCATCAAACTTGCTGGAGATTCGTCAAGACATCGCCATGCCTCCATCAACATCCCGCGTTGATAAAGTTCACGGGCAAGCACCACGCGTGCTACTGCAAAGCCAGGATGGCTCTGCACGCCCTGCGTTAGAAGTTCTACGGATTCGTCGATTAATTTATGACTTCTTAAGACATCCGCAACAGGCAAAAAACCTCGGCCATCCGGATCATCATGAAATCGTTTCACGACTTCTTGCTCAGTGCGCGACAGAGGAAGCTGCTGAAGGATCTTATACCAATAGGGTGTATTGACGGCTGACATCGTAAGACCGCCTCTTAAAATGGAAAAGTGATGTTAAGTTTGACAGATGGATTAGGATTTTCAACAGCCGCAGTAGGCTCACCTGTTAAGCCTGGAACGATAATCCCGACCTGCATCACCTGCTTTCGGCATACCGGCGACACTTTAATGGTCGCTATCCCGCAGGAATCCGTACACCATTCACTTGAAGGCGTGTCAGTACCTTTGCTATTGGCATCTTGGTTCGCAGTGATGCCAATAATACTTGGGTAGAATGCAACTCCCGCCATCGGCACTCTATCCGGAGTTTCCGCAGCAATCGTGGTCGAAGACGTATCACTTGCAACCTTATTCGCGACGCTTCGATCTTCAAAGACCAGAAAACTGTATTCAAAAGTACCCAGGGACGCAAAACCTTCAGTCGTTGGAGGCGTACACTGTAAATCAAAACCGTTTGTCACTGGAATAGCGCGAAGCTTGCCACCCGAAATAGGGCGACTCCCGCATTTACGTTCACAAACCGAACCCGTGGGTGCATTGGCGCTACAACTTGTCATGATTTGATGAATAGAAAGCAACGCAAGTAAGATGATCTTACCGCGGAGCAATTCATTTATGGCCTTAAATCTATTCATCGAAAAACCTCCCACCAACATGTTTCTTCGTATTCTTATTCACCATCAGACTGAAGGCTCACGCTTGATGTATCTTCGGAATCATCTTGATTCTGACTCTGCTGACTCGCAGATTGCTGCGATGAACTATTCTGCTGTTGCGCCTGGACTGGCGCATTCGTGCTCTGCGAAGACATTTCCGAGTTAATCGCCATATTGCCAGAGGATGCTGGATTAATTCCCTGTGCTCCCGCAGACAAGGGTCCCATTGCAGCCTCAACGCCAGATGCATCTTGATCATTGTTGCCTGCTGCCGTGTTTACAATGGTCGGCGTGACCATAATAAGAAGATCGCGACGCTGATCTTTCGTATATGTACTTCGAAATAGTGCGCCAATAATGGGTAGGCTTGAAAGATAGGGAATGCCATTTACCGTCTTTGATCTATTTGTTGTATAAAGACCACCGATCACAGCCGTATCACCACTGCGACGCATCATTGTTGTATTGATACTACGTGTAGTTTTACCTGCAGCGGCAGCGCCTCTCTGACCGGTTGGCTCGTCACCCGTAATTTTTAAATTCATCTGGACGGCGCCATCAGCCGTAATATGCGGTGTGACATTTAATGAAGTACTGTATGTTACGGGCGTCAGTGTTGGTCCCTGCAGACCTTGCGCTGGTGCCGCAAAGTAATCGACTGAACCCGCTTCAATTTTAGCTTCCTGATTGTCTTCTACCATGAGTTCTTGGTTCTGCAAACTCTCTGCTTCGAGACGTGTTTCAAGCATTTTTATCTTTAAATCAAGGGCCATCATATTATTGATACTGCCAAATTTCATACTCAATGCGCCAACGGGATTAGCAGTCATACCAGGATCAACTGTAAAATTACTTGTGAGATTATTAGGAAATGGCAGTGAACCAAAACCTAGGCCACGACCACCGTCGTAATTAAATGGACTTCCCCAGCTAATGCCTAGGCCTCTTTCTGCAATGGCCAGAATTTCAACAATCCGTGACGAAATTTTTACTTGTGGAGTTGGCATATCAAGCCGAGCCACTAGTGCTTTTAGTTTTGCTAGCTCCATGGGAGTCGCTTCGATGATCAGAGAATTACTTCGAATATCTGCTTTAACTTTAAATCTAGCGTAATTACGTTGCTGAGCCAGATTTCCTTGATCGGTCGCTTTTGGTAACATTTCTAGGACAATCGGCGCCACTTTTTCCGCCAATGCATAGGATAATCGTAGCACCAAAACTTTTGTCGGAACCAGCGCCGCTGTAGCCTGTTTTGCTTTTTCCTGAGTATCGCGATCTTCGATAAATGTTTTCAGAGTGTCGATGCGAATAATCTTAGGGCCAATTTCTTCCATACCCATACGATTTGCTTCGAGGACTGCTTTTAACGCTACGTCCCAAGGCACGCTATTGAGCGAAACTGTCACCCGCTTAGACGCGACCTCTGGTGGCATCACGAAGTTTAAACCGCTTTCACTCGAAATCGCCCGCAAGACAATTCCTAAAGTTGCATTACGGAAATCAAATTTCATAGCCTTCTTTGGCGCAGCTACAGCCTGGTCGCCATTGACAGCGTTTTGTTCTACCCCTTGAATTTCTGTTGGTGCGACATTCTGAGCAGCCGGCACGACATTGTTCGCAGGCGTTGGACCGTCGACAGGAAAATCAGACATCGGATCCATCGGAATGGGCGTGCCGTTAGTGACTGGGCTAGGAATATCAGCAGCGAAATTAGCGTTTGCTTGGGCAACACCGGCAACACTAAATCTTACTTCGATATACTTTGATTTCTCACGGACTTCAAACTTATCAGCAGCCTTGCCCGTATTGTCTTTCGGAGTCTCTGGAGTTTGCGGCACAGCCTGAGGTTGAAACGGCTGAACTTGTGGGACAATACCAGGAACACCTTGAGGAATAGGCACTACAGGCGGTGCAAGCATTGGTTGAGCCGGCACCATCATCGGTTGTGGTATTTGCACTGGCGGCGGTGGTACTTGAACTTGCGGTGCCTGATAAGGCGATGAGAATTGCTGTAGCTCCGCTTGTTTAGGTGCGACTTTCTTAGGAGCCGCATCTGGTTTCTTAGGTGGAGCAATATTGGATGTTCCATTTACCGGAACTGAATTGGTTGGAAGAGAATTTAAAGGCGGAGCAACGGCCTCTGGTGCCGCCAAAAGCTCGGGCGAGCCTACAACCGGGACCAAGGTCTTTGCAGCTTCAGGCGGCGCACTTTTAAATTCATCGTAACCAGGATCATCGATATAGGTCGCAATAGTCGCTTTAGGAGTGGTTCCCGGTGCGTCAGAATTCGGATCAATGGCAGGCATCACATTGGCATCGGGAGCAATTTCAACTTTGGCGACAGGCGTGTTAGTTTCGCCTTTCGGTCCAAACCAACGATCCGAGATATCAAATGTCAGCATGATACTGCTACCTTTGACTATCATTCTTGGCTGTATGGTCTCACGCAGAGTTAAAACAACATCCGTGTGGCGATAGATATTATCGCGACGTAACCTAATATAGGCGACAGGCGACCGAAATTCACTCGCATCGATGTCACGGCGAATTTTATGACGAATTTCTGTGTTAATAAACCGCACAACGATCTCTGGTTGATGAGCTCGATTCGTTTCCTGAAAAATTTTATAAAGCGGTTTTCCGTCGGTCACGATCTGAACATCTAACTGCCGATCATTTTTACGATAGTTATAGCCAACCCACTGCACGGTTCCATGTGGCGGACCAAGATCGACTTGTTTTGAGATCAATCGTCTCGCTGGCAGTTGAGCAGGCGCTGGTGCACTTGGGGTGGTGGCAAGATTCGACTTTAAAAGATTCGCAGAATTTGTATTTGCTGGTGGTATG
>CAZUYQ010000121.1:0-986 GCA_964624705.1 uncultured Polynucleobacter sp. | reverse complement strand
CCGGCTCGATCGCATTATTTAATGAAGCAGAGTTCGATGGAATGCTATTCGCATTCAGCGTAGCTGCATTATTAGGTGTCTGCGTAGTGTTTCCGCTCGCTGTCGTTTGAGTATTGTTGGTTTGCACAGCGCCATTTTGAGCATTGTTCTGGTTTTGACCGTTCTGCTGCACTTGCTCTTGCTGTGACTTCTGCTGCTGTGAAGACGAACAGCCAAGAATCCACAGAAGCATGGACATGGCAGCTATCAATTTAGGGGTTAGACATTCACTGTTCATAACGTACCTCCAGGTAAGGGAGTTGGGATCAATTGTGAAACTCCAGGAATCGGCAGAGGCTTCACAATATCAGCCGGTAAAAGTTCTGCTTTTTGAGGAGGCGCTGCAGCATCGGCAGCCGGTATTACGACAGTCGGCAGAGGTATCGGCGATGGTGTCGGTAACTCTTCCTTACGAACTTCCGGCTCGGCAGCCCCAGGCTTTAAGACAATCTTCCCAGCAGCGGCTTCTGTTTCGACAGGAACATCGCTTGCCATTCCAATCACAAAATCCGAATAAAGACGTGAGCCGTCTTTCTTTAAGGTATATTCACGTACTTTCACGCCATTCGGCCCAATCTCAGAAATATGGCCGCCGCTGTTGCCGATGGGGTCACCGTTCTGAGCAATGATACCTTGTTGATCAGGGGTTTCGATCATCGCTTTCCAGCGATTGTCCTCAGCTTGCCAAATACCAGTCACTGCTAGCGCTCTCACGCCATGATATTGCAGCGGACTCACAATAGGGATTTCTTCCGCATCTAATGCTGCAGTCGTTGAAACCTTATAGTTATCGACTGTACCAATCGGAGGAATAAATGGATCGGCTTTATCACGACCCGCGAACTTGTAGACTTCGGTGGTCTCGACAAACTCCTCGACATGCGTCTCCACTTCCACTGGAATAGCATCTTTATGTTCAACCATTTTGATGTTTTGAGGTTTGGACT
>CAZUYQ010000120.1:3356-15459 GCA_964624705.1 uncultured Polynucleobacter sp. | reverse complement strand
TGAAGTAGTGCCATCGCATTTTTTTGCTTGCCTTGAAGGCTAAGTAGACGCGCTTTCCCACTTAAAGCAGGAAGATAAGCTGAATCTCGTTGTAAGATGCTATCGTAGAGTTCGCCCGCTTCCTGAAGACATTTCTGTGACATAAAATGTTTCGCCGCAATCATAGCGAGGGGAAAAGGATTCGGTGATTTTGCTAAGATTCCTTGGATCGATTTAACGGCAAAACTCGAGTCGAGTTGGGCGCGATTTAAGGCGTCAATAACCGATTTTTCGCTTTGAAAATACCATTTTTCTTCTTGAATGAGAGATGCAATAGCTTTCTGAATATCTCTTTGTTGGACTGGTTTTAAGATGGGAGACATACACTGAAAATCCTGCAGTCCACGCATTTCGTCTTGCTTTAACTGGCCCGTCGTCAAGATAACCGGTAAGTAAACTGTCTCCTTGATGCGGCGAAGACGCGATAAGATAGCGAGGCCCGAGGTGTCTCCACCGATTTTCCAATCGACTATGACGGCACCGTATTCACCCCTTTTGATTGCGTCATAGCCTTCGTTACCATTGCTAAAAATATCACATTGATTCACACCAAGGGCATTCAGTGCGCGTTCTGCAATGTTTGCCGCCGCAGCATCGCTATCGAGGATAGCAACTTTTACCGGTAAGCCTTGAGCGTTCAATTTAGCTGGCATGGTATGAGCCTCACGTGATTTAGCGGTGGGCTAAATCAAACTGCTGTTTCAGAGGCACTCGGCTCATCGGAATCAAGGGTATCAATAATGCTCTGCCAAGCCTCGCGTTCTTCGATTTCGCTTTGAATAATTTTGACACCAAAACTAGGTACTCCGGCCGGAGTGCTGAAGCGTCTTACGATTTTTCCCAGACAACCAACCGTGCGATTACTCGGATCGGTTGGGTGTTGAATTTCCATTTCAAGGATCGTATTGACAGTAAAAGGAGAGCGCCGTGAATCTTTCCAACCCAAAAGTAATCCTGAGGTTGAGACATTGGCTACCGGCATGTCGAAGGAAATTTTAGTGCCGATGGTTCTTGCCGAGACTTGAAGGCTCGGGGCTTTATAGCGAGGTGCGGGAGCACCTTTTTTTATACTCTCATCTTCTAAAGTAAGCGCAATCTTATCATTACTCATGAACTACTCTCCTACAAGGATGGGTCGCAAATCTGATATTTGCGGCATTGACAAGGTATCGGATGTTAACTGGTCTACTTAAGTGTGTTTGTTGCACCTCATGGGATCAGGTGCTGAGATAGTAAAAGATTGCGAAAACAATACCCTAAACTGAGAGGTCAACGATTGACAAGTAATACGAGTGAGGAATCTTGTTTAAGTATCTAATATTTTTATTTTAATTGAGATTTAAACACAATTAAGAAGGCCAGTTCTTTTTTAGAGCGAGAGGGATGCCGGAACAGACCAAAAAAACGGTATGTGCTTTCTGGGCAAGTTCCTGATTCATGGTCGATATAGCTCTTCGCATGACGCTTGACAGTGCTGAGTCCGGCGAAATACCCCAACTTACTTCGGCCGTTGTAATGATCACTTTGCGATTGGCGGTGTGTCGGTTTAAAAATTGCAAAAAAGATTGAAATTCAGCTGTCATATGATCGAGTAACTGCGCTGTAGAATACTTTGTACTGTCGAGGGCGGTTAAATTTCCTAACCATTGATTCGCAGAGTCTATGACAAGAGGGGTGGGAGAAACGGGCAGATTTTCTAAAATATCCGGCAATTGAATTGGTGCCTCGATACTTTCCCATTGTGACGGGCGCAATGCCGCAACGCAATCTATATGCTGACTTAGATGGGGGTCAAGACGCGACCCTGTGCCGATCCAAATGACTTTTGGCTCGCTTTGAACCACAGATTGAGCAAATTTTGTTTTACCAGACCATGCGCCGCCGGTGATCATCGTAAGTCCGATCTGGGGTGAATTCGACATAGGTAGTGCCTCGAAATTTCAATGATGATGATCCTTATGGTATCATATGACAGATTGCGCATAATAATTGCCGGTCCAGCTACTTGGATTTCTTGAGTATTTTAGCCCTACTTGAGGGTTTAGTAGTCTCTTGCGAAGAGATTATAGGAGGTACAGGCTATGAAGATTCAACTTTTATGGGTTTGGGCTAGCGCGATCGTGACGGCATCGCTATGCGGTGCTACGACATTGCTAGGGTCGAGTGTTGAAGCAAAAAAAGATAACGTCGAAGTCTATGCCTCGGCTGATAAGGCGGCAGCGATTCTCGCAAAGTTAAAAAAAGGCGAATCGGTCACATCAAAAGAACGATCTGGCATGTACTGGCAGGTCAAGTTGCAATCCGGTCAATCTGGATTTGTATCTGTACTCAACGTAAAAGTTAAATCGGACGGCGAATCCGGTAGTTTGAATAATGCCATTCGCGAAGCGGTAAAAGCGGGCCGGGCTTCTGGCGAGCAAGATGGGTCAAGATCTCGCAGTGCGGTCATGGGTGTTCGCGGACTTGATGATACGAGTGATACAGCTATGGCCGGGGCGGTACGCCCAAATTTACGTGCTGTTTATATGATGGAAGATCTCGATATTTCGCCTGAGAAGATCGATCAACAGGCGGACATTGTCACTCGTGATATCGAACTTCAGCTTAAGAAAAAGTAGCAGTATTTCTGATCATATTTAAATGTTCTAGGAGGCTCCAAGGATGGGAGACAGATATAGAAGGCGATGGATGCGCCGTCCGCTTGGTGTTGCCACAGCGGCGATTGCTTTGACAGCTTGTACATCAGCGCCTAAGCAGCAGGAAGCAGCACCGCCTCAGGCAGTCGTCTTGGACGACAAACAACAACAAGTCTTAGACGATTATAAAGCAGAGCTAGAAATTGGTCGGACGATGTCTGGCCGACTTCTAGCTTTTTATGGTTTTGTTCAAGATAAGCAGTTAACAGCGTATATGAATCAGGTCGGCCGTTACGTCGCAAAAACTGGCGATTTCCCTGATCGGCGATATATGTTCGTGGTGCTAGACAGCGACACTGTCAATGCATTTGCCTGCCCTGGTGGATATATTCTTGTGACAAGAGGTACGCTTGCGACTGTGCGTAATGAAGCAGAACTTGCAGCTATTCTCGGTCATGAGGCAGCGCATGTAGGGCTGCAGCATATGTTTAATACACTTAAGAGAATGAACAAGGATGATGCCGACAAACTTGCCAAGGAAGCGGAAGCTCGGCGTAATGCTGATCCATTCCTAAGGTCACGTCAACGCCCTGTTCCTGCAGAGAGTGAGAGTGGGGCGGCTATCGCGAAATTTATGACGTCGGCTAGTGGAGCCGGCTTAGGGGTTTTGCAGGCAGCGAAAGCTGGAATGAATTTGATTATGGAAAAGGGGCTCGATCAACGTCTTGAGTTCGAGGCGGATCGTGAAGGCGTAAAATATGCGATACGTGCAGGTTATGAACCAAAAGCGTTAGATAATTTTTTGGCGCGCTTAGAACAAGAGAAATTAAAAAAACAAGCCAGTACCGATGTTCAAGATAAAACGCATCCACCGATTCCAGATCGCCGCAAAGCGATCGCGGCACAACTCGCAAAAATGGATGCTTCACAGATTACGGGTGCGGTATTGCAAACGCGTTTTGAAGGATTTCAGTCGCGCTTAAATTTAAAGAAATCTAAAGCAAATGATGCAGATAAAGAAAACGAGAAGGAATCAGGAACATGAAGAGATTGTATGGTTCGATAGTGAGTGGATGCCTTGTTGGGGCAGGCCTAGTTCAAGCAGATCCTTTTCATTACAACAACGTTATTATTGGCGAGCGGGCGCAAGGGATGGGTGGTGCATACTGCGCGGTATCTGATGACGCCTCGGGTGTTTATTATAATCCAGCTGGCCTTGCCTTTGCTCAGTCCAACGATATTTCCGGTTCGGCGAACGCTTTTTATAGCAAAAAAATTGTCTTCAAAGACGTATTCGTTGGTCAGAACTTTACGGAGACAAGTAACGGAACATTTGCGCCCTTCTTTGGCGTGATGCAGAAGCTAGATCGGTTCTTACCTGGTTTAGTTGCCGGATTTGCCTACTACACTTTAGATACAGAGCTTACGGATCAGAATGACGTAGTGAAGGATGCGAAAGTAAGTTCGACGTCGACTTATAATACTCTTCGCAGAACTATAAATCGACGGGCATCGAATGTTGGCGCGTCGGGTGGATTAGGGTATAGGATCGCGCCGAATCTCTCGTTAGGTTTTACATTAACTTATACGAACTCAGATGATTTAGTTCAAAATTATCTGATGATTGATCAGACCGAGACTGATTCTGCAGGAACAGCAACTCGTATGATTCGTTCACAAAATACTCGCGAACGTACGACACTTTACGGCATGGAAACAGCTCTAGGGGTGCAGTGGTCACCATTAGCAAAACTGGCTTGGGGATTGACGATTCGCAAAGGCAAATATGCGAGTCAAAAATATGAGCAACAAACGGATTATATGATTGTTGGTGCTGGTGAAGTTGCTACAGAAAAAAAATCTAAGAATCCTGTTGGCTCCGCTCCATTGCAAGTTCGCACGGGAGTCGCTTATTTTGCATCCCCGAAATTACTCGTGACCTCAGATGTTATTTACATCGATTCCGTAAAAGATATGGATACCGATTATTCTTTGAAAGACCTCAATCAGAAATCTGCTGTGACTAACTATGCGGTTGGTGCTGAGTATTATTTAACACCTTCCGTCCCCCTACGCCTGGGTGCTTTTACTAATAACGACTCTCGTCGCAAGGCGACTGCAGCCCAAACGGAGTCTATTGACTACACTGGTGCCTCGATATTTTTGGCATGGGCGCAGCCTAATAGCCAAATTTCATTGGGAACTGTGGTACAGCAAGGTAGTGGTAAGGGTGATAAGGTGGGAAATGGCATCCAGCAGAATGTAGATGCATTTGCTTACACTGTGGGCTTCTCTGCGACCCATAGTTTCTGATATAGTCCCGTTTGTGATTAAAAAATAATCTCCGGCGCAGTAACCATGCTGCGCTGGTTTTTTTGTTAGTTTTGCTCAAGAAGCGAAGCATTTATTTGAAGGAAGAATAGAAAATGGCTGAAGAACTTATTCCATTTACAAAAGAAGGTTACGAGAGCCTTCAGGCTGAGTTGAAGAAACTTAAATCTGAAGATCGTCCTAAGGTGATTCTCGATATTGCGGAAGCACGTAGTCACGGTGATCTCAGTGAGAACGCTGAATACGCGGCTGCACGTGAAAAACAAGGCTTTATCGAAGGCCGAATCAACGATCTTGAATCCCAATTGAGTCGTGCTAACGTTCTGGATTTTTCGACTGATCCGACTGCTCAAGATCAAGTGCGCTTTGGTGCCACTGTGACTGTGCTTGACGAGAATAGTGGTGAAAAGCGAGTGCTGCGGGTTGTGGGCGATCTTGAAGCTGATATTCGTCAGAATAAAATTTCCATTAGCTCGCCTATTGCTAGGGCGCTTCTCGTAAAAAAACGCGACGATATTGTCGAAGTTCAAGCCCCTAAGGGTCTTATAGAATACACGATTACAGACATTGGCTACTAAAATTGCCGGTTGATAATTCATAGATTTCAATAACTTATAAAAAAACCTCTTGTTCGAGTAAAACTGCACCGATGAATAAGGTGTAGTGGGTGACTGGTGTCACTAGCTCTAAGGAGGTTTTCTTATGGTAGCGCTTATTTTAAATGGTCAGCAAAACGAAGGTCGCGGGAATACAATGCGAAGCACGAGCGTTTTTGCTATCTCGCTTGCCATCTTTTGTTTAAGCGCTTGCTCGCAAGGTGATTTCGCCGCAGGTGGCGCAGCCGCTTCCAAAGATAAATCGGGCGGTGGCGCCGGAACAGCTTGTGGCGCTCCGCAGTGTAATCCCGATGGAACACCTGCAACTGGAATGAATGGGACAACCCCAGGTAGCCCTAGTAATCCTTCGACAGGAACTCCGATTGCTTCGAATTCAGATATGACTATTTCGAGCGACGGTTCTATTACGATTAATGTTCCGCTCGCTAAAATTGAGCTTTCTGTTGAAGTAGACCACGTCACGGATTTTATTGTCTCAGATTCTGACATGTATGCAGTGCACCATGAGAAAGCGATTCCCAAATTCGGATCGTTTAGATTTTTTGGTGCGAATGGCCAACAACTCGATACACAGAATTGGACTCCAACCTGGGCAAACTGCCCCGTAAATCCGCAAGTAGATGTGAACTGCCAGTCGTCTCATATTATTCTGAAGGCCGGAAACACGATGAAGAAAATTGTCACCAAGCAAAAAGGCCGCGGCCGTGTATGGAAATTCGCGGATACACCATTTACAGCTCGCGTGACCGATTGTGGAGCTAAGGACTGTGGTTCTTATGGTGCGACAGGACCGACGCAGAGTAGTACTGATAACTATGTTTGGACGATGGAATAAGACTAGTAGTAATAACTACTTATGCCATTAACAAAGTAATTTAATATATTTTTATAAATTCATTATTGATTTGTTGCTTACTTGATGTTATTTTAACAAAAATAATATAACATTAAGGAAAAACGATGAAAACATTAAGTTTATCTCTTAATCTTAAGTCTGCGTTCATTCTATCCTCTTCCTTAATACTTATCTCCTGCGGCTTCAAGCCAGCGCAAACGACTGCAGCTCACCTCGCGGGTGCAGATGACTCCAGTCGCGCCTTAGAATTTGCAAAAAGGATTCCCTGTAAAATGACCGCGCCGAGCTTTGTGCCTGTTGTTGGCGTGCCGACTGGGCCAGACTTGAAAATGACTCCCGGAAAACTGTGCAATGAACCAGCTCGCCGCAGATATCCAGAGAATATTGCTTATTGTGATCGATCTGTTGGTGGATTCGAAAAGGATCACATTTTTACTAAGTATATTTCAGCGGGCAAACTGAACGATAGTTTTGACTCACGCGAGGGTTTTAAAGTCGATCACTTTATTCCTCTTTGCGCAGGTGGAAGTAACGACGAACAGAATCTTTGGCCGCAGCATGAAAGTATTGGTCAATTTACCGATCCGGTAGAACCGAGGCTTTGCGCTCTCATGGCGCAAGGAAAAATAAAACAGGCTGAAGCAGTAAAAATCATTCAAGATATGAAAAAAGATTATAAAACTTCCGGATCTGTATGTCAGACGCTGAGTCGACGTTTAGGTATATAACCGGGATCCGAATTTCTAAACGGTTGCTGCGTTGCTGTGTCGTCGCGAAATCCTCATGTACCAGCGCGTACACTCCGGTCGTCTGATTTATAAATTGATTTGCTGACCCTGCGCAAAAACTGCGTGGGGTTTTGCGCGTCCGAGGTCCGCGACAAATTCCTCGGCTGATTGGAGGGGAAGAATCACGATATCGGCATCCATTCCGATTCCTAGCGCTCCTTTTCTTTCAGATAGCCTCAATGATCCCGCTGGTACCCATGTTACAGCCGCGATGGCCTGAGCCATCGATAGCTTGCAATGGAGTGCACCTATCGTCATGACAAGACGCAAATTATCGACTGGACAGCTTCCCGGATTAAAATCAGTAGCGAGTCCGACCGCGCATCCAGCCTCAAGAAATGGTTGTGCATTGGTGTAGGGAATCGAAGTGTAAAGCGAAGTACCGGGGAGTAGTAGGGCGGTGACTCCAGCTTTTGCCATGGCTTTGATACCATCGCTATGAGCGTACTGGAGGTGATCAGCACTGAGTGCTTTGTATTGAGCTGCGCAAGTAGCGGCTTTGGCATCGCTAAACTCGTCGGCATGAATTCGAATTCCCAGTCCGAGTTTTAGTGCTGAATCAAAAAATGGTTTGCAGTCTTCAACCGAAAAATATCCTGCTTCGATAAATGCATCAACTGCATGCGCCAGTTTATCTCTAGCAACAATTGGGAGTAATTCTCGCGCGCATAACTCGCTCCAAGCCTTTGCCGAAGGTTGATCCTTTGGCACTGCATGGAGAGCAAGACATGTGATCGCAAGTGTTTGGGGTGACTGTGCGGCGACTCTATTGAGAATAGCTAAATGGCGTAGTTCCTCAGAGACCGAGAGTCCATAACCTGATTTGACCTCCAGAGTTGTGACACCGTGTTCTGCAAATCTTTGCAGACGAGTTTCGACGAGTTCCTGAAGGTGGCAATCATCAGCGGATTTCGTTTGTGATACTGTTGATTGAATGCCGCCCCCGGCAGCCGCAATTTCTTGGTAGGTCGCGCCGTTAAGACGCATACAGAATTCATGAGATCTCGACCCCGCAAAAATTGCGTGAGTATGCGCATCCACAAGTCCTGGTATGGCAATCCCAGCTTTTGCATCAAATGCTGGCAATTTGCGGAATTCCTCAGCAATAACTCCCGTACCTACGTGCTTAATGCGGCCATTTGCAATTACTATATGAGCTTGCGATATGCGTCCTAAATCCTGATCTTGAATGCTATGAAAACGTTTTTCACGCACCAATGGTTGAAGCGTGATAGCCTCACTTAAGTTGTAAATTAAGAAATCGGTCTTACTCTTCAGCATTAAAGCGAATACTCCAGATTGTTCCCGCAGGTGTATCCCGCAATTCAACACCTCGTCCTGCCATCTCGTCACGCACTCGGTCGCTTGCTTGGAAGTCTTTGGCGGCGCGGGCATCTTTACGTTTTTGAATGGCTGCGTCGATTTCGGTTTCAGTAATGCCAAGGTCGGGGAGAATTTGGCGTTTTATACGCAAGATTTCATCGGCCGCATTGTTTTTAAATAACCCAAGAACCTTACCGGTTTCGATAAGCCCGGCGAGAAGTCCAGCTACTTGCGCTTGTTTCTCTGGGGATTTTTTTCCGGTGGTGAGATCGCGTGCCTGTTTGAAGCACTTATTTAACGACCCAATAGCTGCGGCAGTATTAAAATCATCTGACATCGCGGCGTGAAATGCATCGACGACAGAGGCCTTCGAGGTAGAATTTGCTGCTGCCCCGGCAGCATACTGAGTCATCATTTCAATGGCTTCATAATAATAAAGCAGACGCTTATGACAGGTCTGAAACACTTGCTGTGAGAAATCGATATTCGACTGATAATGATTCATCAAAAAGCCGAGACGTAGAACTTCCGACGGCCATTTTTCGAGAAATTTCTGAATTGTAATATGATTGCCAAGGCTCTTTGACATCTTCTGATGGTCGATTGTGAGCAAGCCCGAGTGAATCCAATATTTCGCATAAGGCGCACTATTAGCAGCTTCTGATTGGGCAATTTCGTTTTCGTGGTGAGGAAAAACGAGATCGCGGCCGCCGCCGTGAATCTCAAATGTTTTACCAAGATGGCGACACGCCATCGCAGAGCACTCAATATGCCAGCCCGGGCGCCCTGGTCCCCACGGGCTAGGCCATGATGCGCCCGCAGTGTTATCGCCCTTCCATAAAGCGAAATCAAGCTCGTCTTCTTTTTCACTGGCGACAATATCGCGAGTTCCGCTCATCAACTCATCGGGTTTACGGTTTGATAATTTACCGTAGTCTGATTTTTTGCGGACACGGTAATAAACATCACCGCTTTTGGTAGCGTATGCATAACCTTGTTTGATGATTTCTTCTACCATAGCAATGATCTGTGGAATATTCTCAGATACCTTTGGCTCATAGGTCGCGGGCCTAACATCGATGGCTTTCATGTCTCTTTCACTGGAAGCAATCATGGAGGATGACAGTTCTAGTGGCGACATGCCTCGTTCTTTTGCGCGATTGATAATCTTGTCGTCAACATCGGTGTAATTACGAACGTAGGTGACCTTGTAGCCAGAATATTCGAGATAGTTCCGAATAATTTCAAAATAGATCGCCTGCATGGCATGACCGATATGGCAGTCATCGTAAACAGTCACACCGCAGGCGTAGATGCCAATATGTTTTGACGCTGGATCGATTAATGTAAGTGGCTCTTTGCGCCCGGTCATCGTATTGGTGATTTGAATCGGGTGAGTCATAAATTTCCTTTTTTTTGATATCCTAATCTATCTGTAACCCTTTGAGAGAGCAAGGGAATTTGCCGCTTAATTGGTGCTTTGCATGAAAAGGATATGACCAATGTGTCTAAAGATTTTACAGTGTTATCCGATAAAACCTCTGTCGGTCGTCGACATGACTTTGATGGAGAATATTTTATGTCAGCCAAAAACAACTCAGGTGTCAACATGGAAAGCCTCTGGTTCTATTTTGATTCCATTGAGCGTGATTGTATGGACCTTGGCATGCTGGACCGTAAATCAAGTCAAGTGCAGGCCCTAAAGGGTAAACTTATGCGCCTACCACCAGCTCAGTTTGATGCAGCTATTAAAACAATCGAACGCCTCGTAGATGATGCGGCTCCAGGCACGCAGAAGCGTGATATTGAAGCCGCAAAGAAGAAGGCATCGGTCGAACTTTATGAAAGAACCGCCTCTGCCGGTGATCGCAGAGAAAGCAAAGTCGAAAGCACTAGCCGCATCAATTAAAACGTTGCAGATCGATTGCAATCTGCAGTTTAATAGATTCAACAGATTTAAAAATTGCTAGTTCTTGATCGGAGGATGAAATGTCCGATAAATTTCGTATTAAGCAGCTTTCAGAAGGACTTGGGCTTGTGTCTCTACGTACACCTGCACCAAGATTTAATAAAGATCTTCCACCGATTGAAATCCATGCGCAAACTCAAGCTCATCAGGTTTATAGACAGCAGTCGGTCGGAGCTTCGATAAAACAGGCGCCTAAAGCACGCATGATAAAATGGTTTGCAGAAGCTCTTGTCGGCTGGGGACTTGACGCAGTTATGGTCGCAATGACGCTAGTGATGTGTTCGATTCTTGGCATCATGGCATGGCGTTTGGGTGTCGGAGCAGTGAAAGCACTAGATCCTGTTGACGCAGTGCGACTCATCACAGCATTTGTCCAAAGTCATGGACCGGTATTTGTTGCAGCTGGGTTTGTCTGCGCCTGGTTTATTTATTGGGTGTTTATGAGAGCGGTTGTTGGATCGACATTGGGTAGCTCCATGCGTCGATCATCAACCCGAAGTTCTAATTAATCTTACATGATCATCGTTGGATGATCTTTTTCTAATTTTTCTTTTAGACGAATTGCCTTTTCATAGGTTTTGTCGAATCGCAGTGCTTGCTTTAAAGATTTTAGTGCTTGCTCAAAGTTCTTTTGATCTGCATGTACTAAGGCGATATTGAAATAGATTAGTGGACGAAGCTTATTTGTTTTGAGTGATTTCATGGCGCTATCGTAAACATGTAGGGCTTTTTCATGCTGACCGGCTCGTTTCGCCGCGACTGCAGCATTGTTAAAAAATCCTGCGCTTTCTTCTTCAGTGCAGCTATTTACAAGTAAATCTAAAGCAGCAGTTGCGTCGCCCTCAGCTAAGGCGACTTGTCCTAATCCCTTCTTTGCTTCCGATGCCTCGGGCGCGATCGACAAGGCTTGATTGAAGAAACCTTTTGCTTTTGGTTTATCACCAGTCTGAAAAAAGGCCTCTCCTAATGCAATCAGACGTTCAGGATTGTTTGGGCTTAAGCCATTTGCTTTTTCCATTACTTGAATCGCCTCGTCTAGTTTTCCTTGTTTCATCAGGACACGCGATACCATACTCATCGCGCGAACGTTGAGCGGATCCTTGCGGAGGACTTCTGTTGCATGGTTTTTAGCATCGTCGAGTTGGCTTCGTCTTAGGCAGACACCAGCGAATTCAACCCGAATCTGCGGGTCATGCCCGAAGGAGGAATAGGTTTGTTCGATCTCTTTATCAATTTCTGTGGTTGTATTCCCGCCTTTTGCAGCGATATCCTTGATACGACGTTGAAGCTCCATAAAGGCGCTGCCAGTTTTTGTGATCATTTTTATTTCGTCGGCGAGAATTTCAGGATTGACGCTATTATAGCTAACAATTCGTCTGATTTGAGCGTCATTTGCTAGAGCTAGAACTTTGGGAGAAATCTCTTGAACATACAAAATGCGAATTAATGAGTTGTAAACTTCGAGGCGTGCAAGTCGTTGCTGAAATTGGCTACCCTGCGTTTTGTCCGTGGTTTCGAAGTCGTGAATAAAAATGCCAGCGCTG
>CAZUYQ010000120.1:0-3346 GCA_964624705.1 uncultured Polynucleobacter sp. | reverse complement strand
GTGCATCGTTCGTTGTACTGCAAAAGTCGACTTTGAAACCAGCGCTAGTCAATGCCTTGGCGAAAGTCTGACGGGTTGCGCCTTCTTTCATAAGTACAAGTACATTCTTAAAGTTATAATCGACCATGTGTCCGTCAGCCTTTCGTAAGCTTCCTGCAGAACGTGTTCCCAAGTTATATCGGGACTATCGGACAATTGTTCAAAAACTTAAGGGGCCGTAACAATTAATTCTCGTAATAATTTCGACAGCTTGAATTATGCCGGCATCGTGATTAAACGTGGTTTTTTAGTGGGGATTTGAACCTTTTATAATATTTATTTAAGCGTTTGGTAATGATACCAAAACTCTCAACTCGGCAAATAAACATGCCAACTTGGTCGCCGCAAACCCAGTCTGGGCACGATTTGCCGTCCATTCCTTGACACAAAAAGCGGCACGCGGATAAAATATAAATATACCACCGATTTTTAGTTTTAAACGTTGATCGTCGTGATGTTTGTAACGCGATGGTCGGTCCCATGGCTTATTGTGCCTGGGCAGCAGGAAGGAAGACATCAATGAAAAGATCTGAGTCAACCAAGTTTCCAAATTCCGTTCAGCTGTTCAAGTTTTGCCAGAAGGTGCTTATGCATCAACGTGGCAATAAGCGAGTTAACGATCAGGAGATCGGTGGCATCCTCGAGTTCAATCCTTCGGATTGCAGCCACTGGAAACGCGGTGAGAAAAGTGTGCGTTCAGTTTTCTCATTAGCAAAATTGGCATCGACACTCAAAGTTGAGGCTGGTCTCATTCATGATCTTGCTAGTGGGAACGCTGGTCTTGATGAAGCATTCTTCGAGTATCTCGAGAGCAATAATTTAAGTTCAGTGACTGAGAAGGCCAACTTGGTTGGCGCAGAAGTACTCGCTGCAGCACGGATGCGTGTCGAGGCATTTGTTGCTCAACTTCATGCCCAGTGTCAGTTTACGACTGCCCCTCTATATCTTCCTGAGGTCATCCGTTTCTTTTCCTTTATTCAGATGCAGCCGATCGACATGATCGACCGTTTGAGCCGTATTCTTCGTACCCGTCCAGGTCAGTATGTGATCAATTACCGTAAAGGTGATTTGAAGTCGCAGACACGCATGAGTGTGCTGAAAGACTTGAGCCGTATTTTGTTTGAAGCTGAACGTTCTCGTTTTCCCGAACTAGGTGCTGCGAATGAGGCGTTGCTTGCATATGAGCAACTTGTCTTCATCGCGAATCTCCTTGTTCCTAAATCGATGCTACGTGATGAAATGGCGCGTCTTGATAACCGTCGCAATGTTGTAAATGAACTTGCGGCGTTATTTTGGGTTCCGAAGTCACTGGTTTGTTTTCAGATTCAAGATGCTGTGCGTGGAGTAGATGTTGCTGCTACAAACAACCCTATTCTTACTCAGCGTGTTGAAGCAGGTTCTACCGTTTAGATCTGATGATTTGCTGATTTTATGTTTCTGTTCCTCCGATTGATTACCTGGAGAGGCGCTTCATATGGAAGCGTCTCTTTTTTTTACTACGCACATAAAAAATTTTGATACACTTCGGTTTCGCGAGTTTTACTTGCGAGCATGGATGAACCGAAATTTTATTTATGGCCTGTATGTTGCGTTGTAACAAGGCCGAGGAGTAACAGATGCGTATTGGCTATCTAGCTGCCGGATGTTTGGTCATAGCTTCGTGTGTAACGAATGGACGTGAATTTCCATCGCGATTTGAATGGATTCAGAAGAATAAAACTCGGCAGGAAGACGTAAAACTTGTCTTGGGTGAACCGCAGTTTGTCGGCTCCAGCGATGGCCTACCATCATGGACATATGGCCTCTATAAATATCGCTTATTTGGGAACAGCCATACCAAAGAACTGAAGCTTTATTGGAATCCCAACCACACGGTTCAAAGTTACTCGTTTAGTAGTAGCTTTCCTGAGGACATTCAGGGAGTTACAGCAGCTCCAGCTCGTCCGGCTTCAGATGTTGGGCGTTGAAATATCATAGAATTTTATATAATTCTATAAAATAATGGAATTTTTATAGAATCGTGATATAATCCTTCACATCTGGTCTTTTAAGGACTGGAGAAGTCAGGTTTAAGACTGATGTGGAGGTTTCTATGTTGGATTTTCGTCTTAAAATTTGGACACTTAGCGTTTTTGCTGGAGCGTTCGTAAGTTGTAGTAGTGGCAAAGTCGAAGACAGCAGCGGTCAAGGCCCTGTTCCCATCGCAACACCTGCCCCTGTTATGACACCAAGTATCGCGCCCGCCGTATGTCAAGCATCTCAACAGGCCATCGGCGCCAATATTGTTTTCTTAGTGGATAACTCGAGTTCGACGAACGCCACAGATTGTCCAAGCCCATCTGCTATCGGCAACGTAAATGGAACGCCAACTTATCGTTGCGGAGCGCAAACAAATCGCGAGAAGGCTGTATTGGGTGCTTTTGATGCGCTTACAAGTGTGGCGGTGAAGGATACGCGTGATTTAGCGATAAGCAATATTGCCGTGGTTCAGTTTCCGACCCAATCTTCTGCCGAAGGTAGTAGCGTTATGACCAATGGTTGGGTTCGTACGAATACTGCGCAATCAGATCGCCCAGCGCTGGAATCGGCGATGAGTTTTGCAAGAACTCCCTTTGGCGCTTCGGCGTTTGGTTCGTCGATTGATGCCGCGAATCGATTAATTGCGGGTGTGCCTGCTGATGGTCGTGGCAAGGTTGTCGTGCTTATAACGGATGGCGAACCTAGCGATCGTGACCCAGCTGATACGAAAGCAAAGGCTGCGCAATTAAAAGCGCTTGGTGCCCAGGTATTTACGGTTTACGTGACAAATGGTCAAACTTGGTCACAACGCATTGGAGCTCATGTCCAAACACTTAATAGTTGGGAACAGGCTGCGATGTCGCGAGGCCTTCATTGGTATGCCGCACATTATGCAAATATGACGGCGTATCTTACTGATCTTCTCGGATCCACAAGTCAACCTTCACTCGGGCAATCGATTGCGACGCAAGCAGATGCGGCTTGTATCGATAAGCCTGGCGCTCTTTGTAAGAGATTTGTTGTCGAAGCTTCAAATTCAAATGCATTGGCGAGTATCGTACAACAGATCGTCACTTCAAAAGTAACGGCCTGTCCTTAAATTCGAAGCTATCTGATTTCCATGGAAGCCACCGTTGAAGTGAACGGCAGGGCTGTCTTATTAAAAGGGAATGCTGAATCGGAAAGCAGTAGGCTGAAAGCGGACGGCCGAAAGCTGTGTTTCAGCCCAACGGTATGAACCGATCTGCGGTGAAGCAGACCGGCTGTGCTACGGATCACTTCGCGTACT
>CAZUYQ010000119.1:9748-16061 GCA_964624705.1 uncultured Polynucleobacter sp. | reverse complement strand
CAGGCTATCGATTCAACGTCACGTCTCGAATTGGATCGAGAGTTTTCGATTCATTTCATATTGACTGTACCACGGGCGATGCGTTGATCGATCCATTCGATGTCGTAACGGTTGGTAGCGGTTTAAGCTTTGCTGGTGTACCAACAGCTAAAGTGAATGCCATTCGCGAGGGACAACATTTCTCAGAAAAACTTCATGCACTTTGTCGTCCACGAGCGAGGCAGAACAGTCGGGTGAAGGATCTCTTTGATATGGTGCTTTTTGTTAAGCAAGGCGTTGCACCAGCAGCGGTAGCAAGAGCGTTACCCAAAGTGTTTGAGTTGGGTGGAAATTTGGCGATTCCGAAGGCACTTCCCGAGCTGCCACCGGAATGGCGAGTACCCTATGACGACATGGCAAGGAACAATAAGTTGGAGCATACGTTTGACGAAGCGTGCAGGCTGCTCGCTAAATTTTATGACGATGTATACGCATCGGTGAATCGCAAAGAAAAATGATTTGGAGATATGAACGAAAATTCGTCATGGGGACTCTAAATAGCTCTGAAACCTCGCGGGCATGTAGCCAACGGAATGTTACTGGTATAATGTGCATCAGAATTTAATAAATCCAAAGGAGCTTTAGATGTTTAATTTTTTACTTGGAAGCATTTTCTGCACGGTCACCTTTGTCACCCAGGCCGCATCGGTTGAGATACCTTTTTTATCCGAGCCATCGGAGACGACGGAATGCACTTATAATTCGGGTGAATGTCCTGGAGCTGGTTGGTTTTGTTTGAATGGCCGTTGTGTTCAAGAAAATACTGGCGAACGATGCTATGTGAATACGGATTGTCCTATTGGCTCACCTTGTATAGGCGGCGTTTGCCGGTAAAAATTACAAAGCTGCAGCGTTCACGGAACAAACCGGTTTTTCTCTTCGAAGCCTTATATGAGGGCGTCGCTGAGATATGGTGGGATGAGCAATTACCAAACCTTTCATCAGAGGAGCAAAAACATTAGTTCCGTGAATATTACTTTTTGCGCTCAAGCACTGCAAAATATCTGACAATCACGTCCCCATTGTCACGAAGAAATCGTTTCTGCTTCAAAATAAAAACGCCTGCATTTCAATGTGTGCAATGCCCACCGGTGTAAGGAATCTAAGCAGTTCAGAACGTTGATTGTAGGTGTCGCTTGATCTAATTTTTTTGTTTGAAGTGTGCGTGCTACAATGCTAGACTAGTGGGAATATCACAAAAATATTCACGGTTTTTTTGCTCAAAAATGGGGGGTTGAAGTGAAGGTATCTGCCATGTGCTGCGTTTTTGCCCTCTTAACTTTGACTTGGGTGCTATCTTGTAAAAAGCGCAGCGTTAACGACATGTCTCAATTGCACGAAGGGCCGTCTATCACGAAAAGTAAGGCCAATCTTGGATTGGGAGAAACCAATTACATTAAATCCAGGGACGACCTACAACGTAAAGATCGCGCCGAAGAATCGATGGAGATCTTCGCCATTGTAACTGGACCAGAGTACAACTTGGACCGCAACGGCAAAACAGAGTCGTATTATTTAATTAAAATTAATTCCACCGATGCCAAATTGAAATTCGGAGAAACGCTTTTTTATCTGAATACCTCTGCTTTACCCTTCGAAAATCAGTTTGGAGCAGTGTACACATTATCGGCTGAAGTCTTTAATTTCATGGAAAGTTCGTCTGCCCAGGCTCCCCAATTAATAAAACTCCCAGCCAAAGTCGTTGTCGAATACCGAAACGGTGAGTTAAGTTTAAGATTAAGTACCGAAAAATTCGTTCGGCAAGCCAAACTTAGCGTTGGCCCGGACTTGAGAAAAATCACCCGCGCCTGGCATACACTATTAGTTGACGATAAAGTGCAATTCTCACATGAACACCGCGATATATTTGGACTCCGACCAAAAAATTAAGAGCTTCGGTAACAACTCACATCTCGGCAGCTACAGCCGTCACCAAAAACAGGCCTTGTTCAGAGGCCGAAGGTCATTGTGAGACCTCCGATCACCAATTTCATGGTTATCGGAATCATTAGAAAATATTTGCAGTGCTGAACGAAATTTCGTAAGACTGACTTTAAATGGCTGGAAAACGCCGCAGGGCGCAGAGTCACGAAGAAAGCGCTTCTGCTTCAAAACAAAAACGCCTACATTCGAAGGTGTGCTAATCCCACCGGTTGTAAATAAGATTGATCCCGTCAGCACCATCTTGCATCACGTAAAAGAAGCCAAAAGTCCCAACGTGACAGACCGTTGTTGAAGGAATATCAGGGACGAGAGTTGCAATTCGCTTTTGGTATTATTCTCGATAATTTCACTTTTTGAGTGCCGAAGACTTTTAATGTAAAGTCTTAATCGTGGGGCGGTTGGCATAAGAATAAAACTTGCAGAGAGCATGAAGTATCCCGCTTTGGTCATTAGTAACTAAAAATTTTTTCGAGCCACTGCCTAGAGAGCCAATGAGTCCAATCGCTGTCGCCTGATGGCATCCGCCTTCTCCTAGTAAATAGATCCTTTAGGTCTTTATTTCTTGCTATAGACAAAGTAAAATTTTAGAAATCATGTTTTAGTGAACATTTTCTGTTGTTCCAACTATTTCTTGGCAGCAGGTCTGGCACCGGAGGAAATACGATGCTTCGCATTACTATGGCCGTTTCTTTAAGCTTGGTAGCCCTGAGTGGATGTAAGATGCGAAAGGATGACCAGGCATCCAGTGTTGCCGATGTCAATAACGGTCAGACAACCGTTCCCAACGACCTCAGGTCAGATTGGGTTTTGCAGACCGACACCTACGAATCATCTAGTTTTTATAATGGGATATATAGTTTTAAAAAAGGTTTAGTGGGAGCTTTTTTTGCCGACTCTTACTTGAATGTTTTGACAGCGTCTCCGGATCCAAAGAAACGCGTCCAGTTAGATCCGAGGCAAATATGTCTGATGTGGGTCACCAATTTAGAAAAGCAGGTTGCGCTGCAGCTGAGCAATCGGCCCTGCAATGGTGATACCGTGAGTCCAAGTGCAGCACCAAATGTAGGTGGGTTTACTGGTTACTTTCAAGCGCGAGGAGATCTGCAGCCTGCCGAGAGAGAATCAGTGGTTAATATCTTTAAAATCGGTGTTAACCCTTCTGGCAAAGATTGGCAGTATACTAATTACGCTGACAAAATCTGGCGGTCTTTTTTTGACAGTGGGTTTGCTTCTAAAAAATATCTCATTCCTTTGACTATTGACGGACAACAAGTTGGTACGGCGCATCAATTGGAGGTTTGTTTCAATCCAAATTACGTAGTCCAAAATCTAGGTGGCAGGCTTAGGCCAAACGGTGATTTTTGCATGGGTGTCCCGTCAATCACGAATTTGTGCCTTGGTGAATTTGCAAAAACTTGCAGGGTCAACGTAAATCCAACAACCCATAGTATCGACGGAGTCCAACTTCTGAAGTAAAATTTAGCCGCTGCTGGAACACTTGACCTCCTCAGGTGAAAGCTTGCAAGCACTAGGAATTTCGATATAATTGATTGGATTTCACAATCTCTCCACTGGAGAACTTTAGGCAATTTCTGTTGGTTTTTAGCCTAATGTTTGCGAATTTAGTCGCAATCTCTTCACCAATCTTATCGAGAAGGCTGCCATCGTTCTTGCAGATCTTCTCGGCATCGGAAAGATCATGAACCACATCTACTCTTGGTAGGTGATCTGGCAGAACTTTTCTTTTTTTGCGTTTGGATGCGGAGCCACTTTTCGAAGGTGACGCAGGCGCAACATCATTTACTGCCTCATCCGATATGTCTGGGATTGAAGTCAGGACCAGCTGATCAGCTTCATCAAAAAGAGACTTTGCTGCCTCACTCGAGGCTCCGTACACGGTATTGAGAACCCTTCGAAACATACTCTGCATATGCCGAAGTTTGGCTGTGTAGTGATCGACAACGGCTTGCTTTTCTTTGCCTGCATTCTCGTTTAATTGCTTAAGCTCACGAATCAAATCGTGGGCCTCAGCAAGAGTGTCAGGAGCATTATTTTCGTCAAGATTTAACATCGTAAAAATAAATTATCAAATTACGAAATAAATTTCACGAAATTTTTTTCACCGAAACTTCTTTATGTGGCTTCATCTTGACATAATCAATGCCGGCTAAAATCCATTCCAGTTGTTGTGAAGATATCCAGACTTTACCGCGACGCGACCGGTCAATTAAAAACCGTTCCGACTCCAGCTTTGTTGTCCAAAGAGCCAAACCTGTCTTATTCCAGTATAAGCACTTTACACTGCGGCGATTTCGCGACACAAACACGAACAATTTACCGGCATCAACAAGATCCTCCGACAGCTCATGTTCAACCACCTGCGCCAGTCCACCCATCCACTTACGAAAGTCGACGATGCCGCGATACAAAAGTATCCGATCAAATGACTTTGCTTCACGCATGGGGCTCGGCCACCAGCGACTGCACAAATAAGCAAAGAACCTTGTGATCCAGTTTCCCAAGATCAATCATGTACCTTTGAGCTTCTTCTATTTCTTCGACCACCGAAACTTCATCAAATCCTTCGCTCGATTCTTCCTCCGCTAAACGACGGCGCCACTTATAAAAGCTGGCATCCGCTAAGCTGTGCTGCCGACAATACTCACTACCGCTCATTCCAGATGATGCAAATGTTTTAAGATGATCGCGCCACAAATCGAGTTTGTTTGATGCCATGATTCGCCTCCATTAGATGTTAGGCGCGAACCTTAAATGATGATTTCATTTTGTGAAAGTACGGGTCAGATTACGCGTTTACTTTGCGACAACCTCGTACTTGGAAGGTATTATTTCGCTTTGCCGCAGTAGGCAATATCTTGAAATTCACCTTTGGCGTGCATCGACAAAATGCATATTATCCATCTCTACGTAACGGGACAGCTGATCAACACGCAGGAAGTGAAAAAATTGGTCGATGCTGGAGTGTTTGATCGTCGTAAGGCAGGCAACGAATAGTTTGCATACAAGCGCGATGCCGTGCCACCTGATCAAGAAGATTTTTAAATCCCCGAATGTTGTTACGGAGAAACTATCTTTGATCTGCCGAAGAGTAAGAGTATTTACCTTCGTAATTATCGACAAGTTTGCTATTACTTTTTAGTTTCAGTTCGATACTCCAAGTTCCATTCTTAGCATCCTTAGCGGATTGGATCACAATAATTTGATCCGGTGTCGATGGCACAAGATTTTTAGGCTGGTTCTGATCCGCAAAGAATTTGATACTGCCATTTGGCTGCGGAGTGCTCTTATAAACTTTGTACGTCAACTCTTCAGCTTCGTAGTTACTATTAAGCGGTCTGAACTTTAGAGTGAAATACCGGGACCCATCTTCTTCTATTAAACTAATTTGATCCAGATGACGGAATTGTTTAGTCTCTCCAGTTTTCTGCTGAAATGTCGCAATAAACTGTGGGTTATAACCACGAGAAGCAGCAACGTTCGAATTATTATCGGCAGTTTTACAAGCTACAAAACCAAGAATGAGCATCCCTATAATCAAAAACCGCTTTAGTAGTTTCATGTCGATCTCCATTCTTAAGTACATTCTAGATTCTTCTGATCAGCAAATTACTTCACATCACATTATGTTATGTGTGTTAACAAGAATACAAGACGTAGAGACGCCAGTCAACTATCGTATCGATATCGAATCAGGCAAACAGGTTGATATCCAGGATGGAAATCAAGATTATGTTTGCTTGTTTAAATAGTGGAGTGGTCCTTCAGGTAAATCCAGCCAAATGACTTCTTGGGGCACGAGCAGCAATAATTTTTTTCGATACGTGCCAAGACTGACGTCGTTAGTCCCAGCGGTTGTAAATAATATTGATTCCATCAGCACCATCTTGCATCAAGTAAAAGAAGCCAAAAGCCATCTCAACGTGACAGACCGTCGTTGAAGAAACATCCGGGACGAGGGTTGCGCAGTGCACTTTGCTTTTGGAATCATTCTCGACAATTTCACTTTTTGAGCAGCCAAGGCTTCTTAATGTAAAGTTAATGATGGCGACAGCATTTTGGCTCGATACCCCGCTTTCGAAGTTAATGGATTCTGGAAGCTGCAGATCGGCGATGTGAAAACGAGAACTATCGTTGCTATATTGCTGTGCCAGGCGGTCTCGGCACTCTCCATAGGAAGTTGCAAAATCTGAATCTTCAAATCGACCTGAAATCCGGTAATTGGCATCATCCAGACCTAAGACATGCAAGTATTCATGGAACGCCAACCGGGAAAGATTTTCCATGCGAATTTCGAGGGTATTCAATCGTG
>CAZUYQ010000119.1:0-9640 GCA_964624705.1 uncultured Polynucleobacter sp. | reverse complement strand
AACCAGGACGTCGTGGGTCATCTACAACTCGGGCATCAACTTGGTTGCCAAATTGATCACGTAGCTCTTCCTTATAAATATCAATGCGGGTGGACTCCACGACTCGGCGCAGTGCCGTCACGTCAACATCTGGAAAACGATTACGAACGTTTGGATTCTGTTCTAAAATCCCAACAACTGCCAGACCATGGGCGGCAAAGCGCGCAGCCAAATATTCGCCGCCACTACCAATTTCGTTAGGATCAGAAAAAAGTGCCTGCGATACCAGGAAAAGAACGCATGCTAAGAGAAATCGCTTTTGTAGTTTCATCAGTTATTTTTACTTTCTTTGTGAGAAGAACCAACATCTAGTGGAAAAAAATTCACAGTCAAGGCGTATAGACGGTCTGGAGATGAATCGGTCAACATGCCGGCAAGCTTACGACGAAATTCCTTAATCAGGCGCTTGATCTCAGGAAGACGCTGAGAATTGATAGCAACGGTGATAGCACTAAACTCTCGCTCGTCCACCGAGTGCTGACTCAGTGAATCTCGAGCTCTATCGAGAAGGACTCTATGAGCTTCGCGAACCGCCTCACAAGGAATATCGTAGGATGCCGACAGGGCGCCCGACGTTTGTCGATATTTTCCTCCATTGAGATCAACCAACCCCAAACGTTCGAGTCGATCCATGGCTTCGCATATTTGTTGCCGAGGCACATGCAAACGTTTACTGAGCCAGTCGGCGTCCCAAACACTCGAGCTTAAATCACCTAATGTCAAAATTGCGAAATGATACCACTGGGAGACGAAAGCAAACGTTTCTTGATCAATGTCTTGAAAAACCACTTGGGAACTTTTTGGCTTTTTTATGCTCTGCATAATCTCGCGGGCTTCGGTTTGCGGTAACTGCAAACAATCAATCAAACGTAAGCCTGTCTTCGGTGTGACGCGACGTTTACCTGCAAGAATCTGTGAGAGTGCACCCGAAGACACCCCGAGGCTTGCGGCAAAGGAACGTAACGAATAAGCTTGATTGCGGGCGCGACGTTCCGCAAAGATGCGGTTGAGAGCGGTCAATAGTACATTGGGTTTAATTTTAGTATTCATAAACGCTCGATGGTTTCAATTGTACGGGCCTTTTATGGAAATTCACCCATCCTGTCAACTGGATAGCCCTGACTTAACGAATTTTGAAGCAGAAGCGCTGCAAGGCGATTGTTTTTACTTACTTGCTCGAACACAGTCGTCGTACGGTAGCTTTTCAGATTCGTCAATCGAACGTGATTGAAATTGATACTGTGGAAACAAACGATCGCCTTGCAGATAAATCGCAACACGTTTTGATTTGTGACAGAATTTTTCTTCATAATTACTTCCACCATTGTAAACTCCCCACACCAGTGATTCTGTCGTCTCAATTTGAACTTCTCCGTGTATTCCGCCTTGTGCATCTGAGGAGGCAATCAATGCTGCTAAATCCGACTCGCAATCACCACCGACATAGGTCCTTGTGATGACATTGAATGAAGACGGGACACCGGATGAACCTCCCAAATATATTATTAAGTCTGATTCACCCCAAGAATCGACTTTAGAGCAACTGGCATTGCTCTCTGAAACGACTATTCGCGCGGGCACAGTTTCTGATGTCGAAGACAAAGTTAGATTGCCCGAGTCTGCTGCCATGGCGCCAAAACTGACAAACGTAGCCGCTGTTAAGAATGCGTGTGCGATTAAATTCATGAGAAACTCCAATGTTGTTTGAATATGGAATGATGTACTGCTGAACTCGCTTTACAGAAAGTTAGGATATAGATAAAATAGATAATAAATATCAAATCGATCTCATATCAATATGTATTTATCTTAACTATCTGAAATAATTATATTATATGACTAAGGACGTGGCTGACTAATATCACGTCTAATTGATTCAAGCGCCAGCGCTGCACTGGGGCTTGGACAATCAGTTTTTTCTAATTGGAAGCGGGCCTTTTGCAGTGCTGGCCAGCAGTCACTTGCAAAATTTAAATCCTCGCGATAGTCAGTGCCGAGGAATATCACATTCCAATGGATCGTTTGAACTGCCATTAGGTAAGGAGATATTAATATAAAATA
This sequence comes from uncultured Polynucleobacter sp., assembly GCA_964624705.1. Classification (GTDB taxonomy): domain Bacteria; phylum Bdellovibrionota_B; class Oligoflexia; order Oligoflexales; family RGVZ01; genus CAMDKS01. Next base: position 7,540 of record CAZUYQ010000119.1, on the reverse strand, counting down.
GGCAGGCAAGATTTTGCGTAGTGGGATATTGAGGTGGGCCACCATTAGTTTTCCAACAACTAAGCTTGTTTACTTTGCTGCCATTGTCTTTTAGTTGAAAATCCACGGTGGGTGTTAAGCCAGAGGTAAGTAGTCGTTTTGACGCTTTACCAATTTCAAACGTGTACTCACGCAAGTTTCGCTTATATCCAATACCAGGGACAGAGTAGAATCTACACTGAAGCGTCGCATAAGGACCGGTACTTGGGTAAAAAATATTAAGACTATCGGCCGAACCTTGTATCTCAATATCTCGGATATCAGCACTAGTCTGTCTTGGTATGAGGCGAAGTGTTGACCCTGGAGGTAATTCATAAGGTTTTGCGGCAGGTGAGGCGGGCGTCATGACGTTTTTCGCCTCGCTGTCGTTCGTTTTAGTAATGGTCTTACATCCCCAAAAAAGCATTGTGATTAACGCCGGCACTAATAACAATCGCATTAGATTTCCCTTCGAATAGTTATTTCCTCAGATCATAAAGATAAATAGTTTTATCATGAACATGTCTCAAAAACAAAATCACTTTGGGTCCATCTTATTATGTGACTCGCCCCATTTCTAGGGAATCGGCACGAGTTTAATGGAAACGTTGGATATCGAATCTTTGCCACCACTCTCTAAACTCTTTGAAGTTGTATAGGCTGCGATGGGGCTTAACTTTCCAAATTCACCCTCACAGATGACGTTGAAGTGCATGATGCTACCAATAATTTCATCGGCAGCAAAATCATAATGCTCTACCGTCAGTTTATGAGCACGGGCATTGACGTGAAGACTCGTCTCCCAATCTTTTGGATTTTTTAAGTCATCAGTGTATGACGTCACAAGTTCGTTGTTATTTATTTCGAAAAACCAATTGCTAAACGATGGCCAAACTCCGTCAACACGATACCGCATCGAAACTTTGCATCCGGTATCACTAGCGGCGGCCAACGCTGATCCGCTTCCATTTCGTTCTTTGCACGCTGCAAGAGCCAAGATCAGAACCAATATCACAGACCCAAATTTTAATAATAACATTATTGATTCCTTACTCTGAGGTTTTCATTCAGTCTCTCAGATTGATTGTAAACAGGGTGGCACGCATTGTCCAAAATTGCAGAGATATACCAGAGTGTTTCTGCTTCAAAGCAGTAAGATATGTGTTATTGAATACGCGCTTGATTTAGGTATAATCATCGGACTATCTAAACTTAGAGGAGCTTCGCGATGAAATTCACACTCATTGTTATGTTTACAATCAATCTTATTGGGTGCAAAGCACATGTAACCAATGAAGATGCATCGACCAAAGATGCGTTATCACAGACATCAAACAAAACAATCTTTGGACGCTGGTTTATTGAAGATCGGCATGGGAATATGACAAGTGATGGCATAGGCATTCAAAACGATACCTCAAAATCTGAAGGATCAGAAATTATCATATCGTCTCTATTTGATGTTCAGGGTCGATCCGAGAACGCGATCAAAGTACGAAATGATGCTACACTCGATGAAATCGTCGGAATTGATAAAAGCGGTCGTCAGAGATCATTTATTGTCAGAAGTGAAACCAAAATCAACCTTTTAGGGAAAGGAACTATTGAAATACTGGAGTATCAGTATGATCTAGAAAACCCGTCACCTTCAAGTGGCAGCTCCAAAAATTTAGGCCAAGAGCCTTATCTCGATGTGATGTGGAAGACTCGGAGGAAGGATTTTACTGGAGGATTGAAGCAGCGTACGCTCTTGGAAGTGAAAACTGATGGCAAATTGGAGTACTCGGTCAAACATACTGATCCAGCACATCCGATCGCCGACAGATCTTGGATAAAATACATTCAGCAAACTCCAGCGGATTTACCGCTTCAGTGTATCACTGAGGGAAAAGGTAATAAGGCCCCTTGTGTAGAAAACAATTACGATGATAAAAACACGGACTTTTATGCGGACAATTACAGGATTTTGTTAAGACGCGGTCCATGAGGAAAGAAGTCTTCTTATTCTGCGTAGGCACCAATTTGGCATTCTAAGGTCTATTTTCAATCTGCTCCAAATCGACCGCCATATAGGCAGCACGATCTAAAAGATGCTTTTCCAAATTTACCCCGCATGGTACCGATTCCAGAGTACCTGAAAATGTCTGAATGTTTTTTTGTATTTTTGGATCGTAACCGACGGCTGGGAATATCATCATTCGTGCCGTGCCGGGCATAATGCGAAATTCGGTGCGTGGTGGTAACAGAATTTCCCGTTCGACTTTAACTGCGGAAACACCATCGATTTGAACTCCTGACTTGTGTTTGATGGCATAAACTATCCCTAAATCGCTGCTGGAATCTTGATGCATATCACGTGAGAATCCCACGGCAACATCTAGATCCATGGAGGTACTAGCAAATCCACAATCTCGGTAAGTAGGAGTCATGGTGAAATATTCACAAAATGCATTTGCTACAGCAGAACGATTTTCTGCTTTCACGCGTGGCGGGCCAGGAACAGATCCTTCACAGCTTCCATGCAAAGAGGTCACTCCACGGTAGGTCTCTTTGGGCATAGGATCGGCTTTATTGAAAAATGAAATCGCTGCTAGGTTGACGATGGCCCAGTATTTATCTGTGGGATCATCGAGATTCAAATCTGAAGTGTCATCGATTGGCTTCGTGCGCATAATGCCATTCATATCAAGATAGGGACCAGTTTCTCCGCCATCTTCTGTGTAATGATAAATGGCCGCTAACTCAAGTGACGTCAATTGCATTCCACTGCCTTTTTGTTTGCGAAAAAGCGCACAACTAACAAGATCCTTATTGTTTTTTGAACTTGGAACATAATCGATCGTAGGACTGTCGTTACAGTTTTTACGCCTAAATATCACCTTCGACAATGCAATGTCGGTTAACCCGTTGTCCATTTGACGATTTCGAGTCACGCTATCAGAGTCTGTTGCATCTCTTTCCAAGTTTTCGAGAAAGAAATGAACGAAGTCATCATCGGAAAATGGGTGTGCCGGAATAGTGCCAGTATATTTTGGAAGTCTAAAGGTCAGCAATTGATTAAGTAATGCAATATGGGTGGGGCTAAGAATTCCGGCATAGTGATCAAATTTAAACGTTATCTCGGTGGCCTTTCCGTTGATCGCTACCTGTACAGGCAGTGCCCGCTTTGATTGCTCTTCACCTGGATACGCAGCAATAATAAATGGTAGATCTTTGCTCAAGATGAGTGCGCGAAATGCTCCTGCAAGATTTCCTTCAAGCTTAGCCTCTTGATCAATAGCATCTCGAACAAAGCTTTTCTTATGGTCACGTGATTGACATGCATTGAGTGCAAGCCCCAAAGAAGCAAACAGAATCCAGACATTTTTCATATCACCTTTCTCCACTAGTTCACCATAAAATTGGCAAACAGGGGAAGCGTTCCATACCATTAATCCTCATGATTTGTTGAGTCTTCTGGTTGCGAAACTGGCGTTCCGCTTGGACCTCTTGCTGGAATCATCGCGTGGAACTCAACATCTACCTTTAAATGTTGACGAGATTTAATCTCAAATTCCTTCGTCGGAGGCGGACTCGCCAGTATAGTCGCTGAATGGCCACCTTTCTGCCTAAAGATATAAATACCGCCGAAAACTTCTGCCGAGTACTTACCGTTTTCATCAGGCATTACTTCTATGGGTTTAACTGACGGCAGAGCATTCACTTCAACAATTTGAAATGGAGCGGCAAAGGATTTACCAGGACATTGAGACGGATTCCCTGGCCTAACTCCACCACTGCAGGTCTTGAGCGTAACTTTCCCTTCGAAATAAGCATAGGGAACATGGGTTGGACCGCTGCTGACAGAATTACCATCGGCTTGCAGACGTCCCTCGCTATTGGCGCTTTGACAGGTTGTAAAAAATCCAGAGGCCATTACGATGAAGCATAGTGCTTTAAACGACATTTTGATTTCTTTCCTTAAATTTGGTGTAACCGATTAACCGAATGTAATCGTGATCAATGGCACGTAGTACAGCATGTGATACTCGTCCGTCAAAGGTGGATTGCCACGAAGAAAGCGTTTCTGCTCCAAAACAAAATTTAAAGCGGAACAATAAACCGGCAACCTACGATCTTCTGATGGTATTGCGTCAATCCCGTAAATTCTGCGTAACTTAATGCTTCATAGTCTACAGGTTTTCCGTCGATAGTTTTAATCTGATCGAGCGCATTGCCGCAAGGCCAGCCGTCACTGCGATCCGCTGTATAATCAGCACCCAAAACCAAGTTGATGGCCCGACGATTATTAGATCTGACCATGGGTCCAGAGCAATTAAATGCGATATGGCACTTACGAAGAGGGAAAACACCTGTATAGGTGGGGGCAGCGCGGCATTCCTTAAAACCTAACCGATCCGCGTACTTTTTTTGAAGACCACGAGGATCGGCATTGCTTTGCTGAACCTGATAAAGATCTGCACACTCTTGAACAGATGTTTCATTGACAGCACTACCGGTATTTATCCACCTCGTCAGTGAAGATGCTTCCGCGGCAATTGTTACATTGTAATCGCCTACTGGTAACTTCGATTGCGATTGAAGAGATTTCTCGTGATTCTCAATATCTTTCGTCGAAATATTACCGGACAATGGTTTAAAGCCATTGCCAGCATCTTCAAGCCGTCCAGCACTATTGCTAGTCGACCGACAATTGAGCAATGTTAGGCTTAGAAGTATCGTGGTTACTGAGTAGAAATATCGCATTCTGTTTCTCCCAAAAAAAGTATTTGTTTCCCACAACTCTAACAGATGTACTTAGCGTTTTAAAGAGTCCTGCAAAATATTTGCGGTGGGTCATTCACTCTATCAACTAAATAGCCTTGAGCCGTCATTTTGAAGCAGAAGCACTTTCGTTTAGCTAGTGATAACGAGTACAGAGGAAGAAGTGTGTCTTCAGACAAGACACACCTCCCGGGCCTTTGATCTAACCGGACTTGCCGCCGCCATATACTCTGAAGTATCATTAAAATATCTTACTCCTGGAAGGAACACTCATAATGTCTTACTGGAAACTCACACTGTGTCTTGCATGCATACTCGTGATCCAGAGTTGCAAAAAAATCGACTCGACTCAAACTCTCAAAGAGGCGAAGACCCCCGCAAATGGAACTCAACGAACTTATCTGTATGGCGCAAAAAGCGTTCAGGGGCAAATTGTCAATGGGCTAGCAGTCATAGACAGCAAAGAAGCTGTTGATCAAATTAAAGCCAAACAGGAACCAAATCCTGTGGCAATCAATAGCTGTGATTTTAACATTGAAAAAACGTCGTTAATCCTTAATGGAGCTCCTCAGATCGGCTACGATCTTTGGCTGCATTTGTCCGGAAAATCGAACCAACCTGGTTTTGACAGGGTGGTGGACGCAGCAAATATCAATCTGCCGACTGATGGATGGATTAAGCTATTTGCAACGGGCGAATTTCTGCAAAGTGGAAACGGCGCGAAGCTATCGTACCATTTGAAAGGTAAAATTCTTACCGCAGAAATGGAAGGCCCACGATTAACAGGTTATACGATTCCTGGATTCTCATCAGATGGCAAGATCAGACGGGTTGTCACCCTGGAATTTGAGCGGCCGCTCACTTCGGGTGAAATGATGCTCTCGACACCAATTGTATCGGCCTCGAAGCAAGCCTACGAACGAGACACCCATTTCTTTTCAAGTGATTCACCTGAGATTGCAAAGACAAGTGGGCAATGTAGTGGTTTTTCCGCCGTGAAAAATTAAGTCAGGATACAATGATGCAAATGTTATCTCGATTGCTTTTTCTATCTTTGGTTGCTGCAACACTACTCGGTTGCAGAAGCGCCGAATCTACCGCAAAGATGCAAGATGGCGGTCGGAATTCGGCCAGTATTCTCGCGCAAAGAAATTGTAGGTTCATTGCCGATGTTGCATTTGCAGAATGGATAAACGTGGGTGATAATTGATTTCAATCTTGGAGATATAACATGAAGTTTATTCTAATGTTCTTGTTTATAGCTATTTTCTCAGTCTGCGGTTGTAAAGCTAGGAATGCTGTTTCCGATGCTAAGGACGTTGTTTACAGCGAGCCTGGGCTTAGTACAAGTGGCTATTATATAAGTGCAGCAGACTTAGTAAAGCTGATGCCGACATATTCTTCAGAGTTTTATCGCCTCGTTCAAGATAGTTCTCAAGCGAACGAGGGCGGTGCTTCTCCTGTTTTTTGTAATCGAATCACGAAAAGTAGTTCATCATCTGTTTCTGCGAATTTTCAGCACTTTCGTAGTTCTTGTCCTAAATTCAGTTCTATGAGTAATGAGGCTGATCGCGTGTTTTCCTTAGAAGCCGTGGTCCGCAATGATATTCCTTTAGAGTTTCTAAAAAACACGAGTAATCGGAGTGATGCAATATATTTGATGACACTAGATAAAAAATTCAATTACTTTTTTTTAGGCGAAATGCGCGTAACGCGCACTGCACCGGATTATGCTCAGTTGATCGACCTCTGCACAGGACCCTATGCTAAAAATTGTGAAGTAACTGTCACCAATGAAGGCTCGTTTCAAAAAATAAAGTATTGCGCAGACCAACCGCAACCTTGTGGTGGGATTGTCGATATCTATGGACGTCGCAGGACACAGACTGGGCCTTCAAATGCCACGGTTGCAAGTGAATCATCCATTAAACTTGTTTGGTGGGCTCCCGCATTTGAGGAAGTTGTCAAAATACCTCTGCAGCAGAGTTGCACTAGTATGGTCAAAAAGGACAACGGCCAGATGTACGTTCAGTTTTATGCCCAAACTTGTCCCAAATGGATATTTCAACATCTGAATATCAGTGCATTGCTGTTTGAGTTTCCGATCAAAGCAGTCGCAAATACCGCGAATGATTATGTGCTTTTTGATCCCAAAGATGGAGTGGTTATCGGCAACGTAGTTCGTGAGCAGCTAAAAGACAATTATGATCGTTACACCATCACCGATTTTTGCACGGCCGCTTATTCTAAGACCTGCAACCTTATTTTGGATCCTACAACCGGTGCTATTAAGACTGTAAAGAGACTATAGGTTAACTGACTTCATTAAGGTGATCTTTTCGAAAGAAGCTGTTCTTCGCTACCGGTTAACAAGTAAGTGAAGCTGAGGCCGAGAGCTGTTGCGAGCTTTTGAACCGCTTCAAAATTCGTTGGTTGATGACCGCTGCGCCAATTTTGAATCGTTGAAACCGCAACGCCGGCAAATTGTGCTGCTTTGCGGACCGTTATTTGACGTTCAGCCATTACCTGAACCAGGATGCATCGAAAACAAAGCTGGTCGGTCATGGTAAACTACTCGCTGGTACGCGGTTATAGGATGTATGCGTCATCTCTATTTTCTCTGACAACTCAATCAAGACGTCGCCGATACCTCTGAGTGCCATCTCACTAAAAGGCGGTTCGCCTGATGCCATGGAGAAGACTTCGCCAATGCCACGCAGGTTTTTAGCGACTTGCCAGAGGGCGCTCGTATCGTCTT
>CAZUYQ010000118.1:9050-16217 GCA_964624705.1 uncultured Polynucleobacter sp. | reverse complement strand
CAGAACACTTTCGCTAAAAACAAGCCCAAGCTATGCCTATCCAGGAGGAATGGCCTATTTTACAGGTCTAGCATTTCCGCTGCGGATTGCCCTTAATTTTTCTTTTCCTTCAAAATCAAAGGTAAAGAAGTTTTTTGATCTTAAAGAGTTTTTTCTAGAAAACACGCCGTCAGCACGGGCTAAAAGACAAAAAGAAGAAATCCTCGAAGTACAAAACCGCCTGGTCAGAGACGACCGCTGCATGCACCTGAACTTTCACATCACGATTGAAGGTGAAACCGAGGCTGAGCTTGACGCGAGAACGAGAGATGTATTGAACATCTTTCACAACGAGCTCGAGTGCGAAGCGATTGTGGAAAAGGACATTGGCGCGTCGCTTGCACTAAATAGTCTTCCCCTCTTCTATTCCCCCGCCAGTGATCTATCGGCAAGACGTTATGTCCGTATCCTTCGCTCTGATGCGGTCAAATTCTTGCCGATATTTGATTCATTTCGAGGTCTAGAAAGACCGCTCCAAGTGTATTTGTCCCGGGAGCGAAACCTTGTAAAACTCTCGCTTCTTGAGAACGAAACCTCCAACCACACGGTGGTCCTCGCCGATAGCGGCTCCGGAAAAAGTTCATTTGTCATCGATTGTGTCCAAGCCGCAAAAAGGATGAGCCCAGAGCCCTTGATCTTTGTCGTCGATAAGAAGTCCAGTTACGTGATGCTCTCCGAGTATTACGATGCCGACCTCACGGTATTTGGCTCGGGCGAGGTCCCTTTCTCGCCGTTTCGCGGTATATTTGATGACGAAAAAATTCATTTTTTGACGCAACTGATTACGGCCGGAATCAAAATGATGTCACCGTCATTTGTTATGGAGAGTGATCAGTCTACGGTCATCGCTAAAGCCATCAGGCTTGCCCACGCAAGAAAACGCCAAGAAGCCGGTTTGACACTACTGAATGGCGATTTCACCCAGACGAATACAAAACGCGAACCTACGATTAAAATGGAGGACGTCGTTGCCGAATTGGCCGCGCTGACAGGAATTGAAGAATTTGAAAAATACTCAGGCGTAGTCGATGATCTCATTCAAAAACTTGCTCCGTTTTACGGCGACGGTGTCTACGCCAAGTATTTCAATAGCGAGGGTTCACAAGATGAGAAACGCTCAAAATTATTTTATATTTATGACCTCGATGCACTAGATAGCGATCCCATTTTGCAATCTCTTATGACAATGGCCGTTGTGGAAGAAATTCGCCAAACAATAAATTTGCACAAAGACGACGGTCGAACTGGGTTTGTGGTTCTCGAAGAACTGCAGATGCTTGGCCGAGGCAATGCCGTTGGAAGACAATTTGTCCTCGACGCCGCCGAAACATTTAGAAAGCTTGGCGTTTGGCTCATTAGCCTTACACCAAGACCACAAAATTATTTCGAAACCGACGTGGGTCAAGCCATGTGGGGTGTTGCTGACAATTTTATCTTTATGCAGATGTCGTCCGACAATGTCGACTACGTAGCAAACCGTTCGTCTCTTTTAGGTGATGCTGGGGTTGAGATTGTCAAATCTCTCAGAACGATTCGTGGTTCTCACGCGGACGTTTTTTACACCAATAAAAAGCAGTCTAAACAAGGAGCGTTTCGCTTTTTCCAAACACCCTATGACCTTTGGCTCGCACCAACCAATGCTCAGGCAGCTCTGGAAGCCAAGAAAACCCTGGAGCGTCACGGTACAAATAAATGGCAGGCACTCGAGGAGCTTGCGACCAAATATCCAACGGGTTTGAGCTAAACGGCTGGTGATTAACAATTTATTTGTCATGGAGGCTTTATGTTTAAGCCCTATAGGCACCGATTTGCAAAAAATGGCGCAATCGGAATGCTACTTTTTCTTCAGGCGAATGTGACGTTAGCCCAAGAATATAAACGCTATCAAAAAAGTACAAGGCTTCGAGCTGACGACTATTTACAAAAATCGTTTAACGAGCATCACGATCCACTATTTGATAATGCACCGCAGATTATTGACTTGGGTGTCAACCTGGGAATTGGATCTGACTGCGGCAAAGTGAATTTTGAGGGAACGATGAAGTCGACTCTCAAGAATTTACTCGACTCAAAATACTTTGGAGATATTGGTAGAAGCATAGTTGCTGCTTCACCCATGCTTTTGACCTGTTATATGTCTCCCACGTGGTGCTCGATTTTGAAACACAGTGCGTCGTGTAAGTATTACGTTTGAAGTGTTCTGAAAGGAACTAAAAGTGCTGGTAACTTTTATACCCACCCTGCTTATCCCGGCCTGGCAACAGGCTCGTAGATCCCGAAAGGGACGGGGGAGTGTAGCATGCAGGGAGCAAGGCAGAAGAAGCGGAGCCGTCCGTAGTCAGTCTTTTGTCAGGGTAAGTTGTACATGGCTAGGATGCATTTCCGAAGATGAGATCCAGTGGGGAGTGATCAGGACCCGATGCTACACGACGGTTTACGTGGCATCTCGGCAGATACGAGGGGGTGCGTGTGTTGACCCTTGTAACCAGTTCAGCCGACACGTCTTCAATGAGAAGATTAACGGGATCGAAAGTCAGCCTAAATACAGCATAGCTTCGCGTAGTGTTAACACGAGATCGCCTAACTTGGTGAGAGTGGTTAATGCTCACCAACATGGCGACGGAGTCCCAATAGTACCCAATGGTTGGCCTGTAATGGGTTCAGCAATCGGTAACCAATCCGGTTCGTCTCTTCAGAATAAGAAGTCAGTAATGACGTCGAAACCTGAGGTCTGCGAGGGGAAGTGGGACAGCTCAAGTATCCAGTTAATGATGCGAACGGAGGATTGCTAGTGCTATCTGAACGAACAAGTAGTGCATTAACTGGGATCTCGAAAGCAACCTTGCAAAAAGGGGTGCGTATTAAACATTTATTTCGGATTATGACTCACTATCCGGATTTGTGGATGCGCGCATATGCAAACATCTATTCAAATAACGGTGCAATCACTAAGGGTATTGATGACAACACTCTTGATGGAATGTCAGCAGATCGGATTGAAAACCTGATCAAACTCCTAATAAATGGACAATACACACCTCGACCAGTGAAGCGCGTGTATATTCCAAAGAAGAACGGCAAGCAACGCCCCCTTGGAATACCCACTGGCGACGATAAGTTAGTGCAAGAAGTAGTGAGAATATTGCTCGAACAAGTGTACGAGCCAATATTTTCCGACTACTCACATGGATTTCGGCCCGAGCGGTCGTGTCAAACTGCACTCACTCAAGTCGTCAAACAGTGGAAGGGCACTAAGTGGATTGTAGACACAGATATTAAGGGATTTTACGACAATATTAATCATCGCAAGATGATCGATATCTTGAAGAATAAAATTGATGACCAAAAGTTTCTTCACGTCATCGAGATGCTTCTTCAAGCGGGATACCTTGAGAACTGGAAATTCAATCGTACCTATACTGGTACACCACAAGGTGGAATTTGCTCGCCAATTCTCGCTAATATCTTCCTTCACGAATTAGATCAATTCATGAAGACGAAAGCCGAGAATTTCAACTGCGGAAAAAGACGCAAACGAAATCCAGTCTACTACGCAGTGCAGGGTCGTCTCCTGTTGCGTCGAAAGACACTGAAGCATTTGGAACAAGATTCGAGCTGTAAGCCAGACACTCTGATTAAATTGAAGAGTGAAATCTATGATCTTGAAAAGGAAATGCGAAGTATGCCGTCTAATGATGTGCATGATGAAGGTTTTAAACGCCTTTATTATGTCCGCTATGCAGACGACTTCGCTATCGGGCTAATTGGCTCGAAAATGGATGCTGAAGACATTGCTCGCTCTATCGAGGAGTTCCTGAAAGGCGAACTTCTTTTAGAAAAGGCACCGGATAAAGGCGGCATTCACCACCTTCAAGATGGTTTTGACTTTCTGGGTCACCACGTTTCTCGGTCGGTTGAAAATGATCGACTACGGAAGAAACGTTGTGGCACAAATAAGGAAGGCCAAAACACATATGGTACACAGCGTTCCCTCACGTCCCAAATTCAACTTCAAGTGCCTCTCGAAAAGGTGTGGGAGTTTTGTCGAAGCAAGAAGTATCTTCGCAACGGCAATACTCCTACACACCGACTGGATCTCATTCATCTCAGCGGCTACGAGATAGTCGCCACTATTAATGCAGAGATGCGAGGCTTTGCGAATTTCTACGCACTCGCTCCTCGGAGAAACCTTGCCATTCTTGAATGGGCTGGTACCTCCTGCCTGTTTCGGACTCTTGCTCATAAGCACAAAACTTCAAGCTTGGAGATGCGTCGCAAAATGAAGCGAGAAGATGAACACGTGTTGCAATATGAAGTGGATGGTAAACAACGGATATTAAATGTGTTCAAGTTAAAACATGCAAAGCGACTTGAAGTCGGACATGCGAATGCCGACGTCGATAAGCAACCACTTGTCTTCCCATTTAATAGCCGTTCAGAACTTATCACGAGGATGAATGCGAATCGTTGTGAATACTGTGGGCAGACGAATGGATATTTTGAAGTTCATCATATCCATAAATTAAAGGACCTCCTCAAAAGGCACGATCTTAAGCCTTGGGAATCCATAATGGCCCAGCGTAAACGCAAAACTATGGTGCTCTGCACAGAGTGTCATCAACAACTTCACCAAGGAAAATTGCAAGGATGGAAACGAGATTTACATACGAGAGTGGAGAGCGTGGTACGGTGAAAGCTGTACGCCACGTTCGGAAGGGGGTTCACGTTCCTGCCTCAGCACCCGCTGATGGTAGGCCGGTTCCAACCTTACGTCAAGTGAGCGCCAATTTTCTTTCACAGATGCGGCTCAATCAATGCGCACTTATTGATAAGTACACGGATAGCCGTACCGAAGATTTTTACCGCGAACGCCAAGACTGCGTCAGAAAAAACATTGCAGATAATGGTGGAGACTTGGAAAAAGCAATGGGCAGCTGTCAGAACGTCTATCAAGCCGACCTTAAAAATTGGGCTGGCACCTCGTCTGGAAATACGAGCCCTACTAATAAATTAATCGAATCGTCCACCAAATGGGCGGGTCTATCTGGGCCAGAGGCGAGCCGCACCACAGACCTAGTCAAAGCGTTCGTAGGCGACACCGTTATATCAAAGGGTAATGTCTCAGTCGAATATGGTTCAAGGCAAAAAGCTCTGACTCCCGAACTTCACCTCAAGGACCTGCAATCAAAAATGCATCAGAGTCTTTGTAGTGACATCCTCACAAGGGTTGACCAAGACGGCGGACGCAGAGGAATTGATCAGATTGTGACAGATTCTGAGCTGAATGCCCTTGCACCCGAGGCTGGCGAACCGCTGATTGATCGACAAACAATCGAAGCCCTTAGCTATTTGCCATACCACCAGCGGAAGGCGGCCTGTAAGCGTCTCGCCGACACCATGAGTCTGACAGTCTTCACAAAGGACGTGAATAGGTCTGTTGATGTCTTGGCCGTCGCGACTCAAAACCCAAATCTTCCCCCGGAAAGGAAACTGGAACTTGAAGAAAAAAGACGACGCCTTAAAGAATCCATCGATTTGACTCTAGAGCTCCAGCGCCAGAGAAATGATCCCCTCAGAAATGTTCTTCGAGATATCAACAATCAGGGTGAGCGCTACCGCGACGAATACACCGGTCAAATGCTTAGAGATGACGAAGGATCGATTAAAGCACAACGAACGAGGCATTCCTTGATTGACTGCGCCGACGGCGTCATGTGCTCAGCAGGGGGAGAATAAATGTTTACCAATACCGCCTATGAAGCGCTGTTTGAATACATTGGTCTTGAACTGCACCAAAAATTTATCGAGGTTCTAACGTCACAACGGGTTTTTATGGCCCTCATTCTAATGATTTTTGGTGTCATGTTTTTTGTGACAACCGCGCAATTTTTTTCAAGATATCTTCCGGGGACTTTGGTGAAGCGGCGTTCGGTGCCACTATCACGGTATGTGAAGATCGTCGCCTGTCTTATGGCAGGTCTGAGTATCTTGAGAATTGGCAGCACTACGGAAGTCAAACGTTTTGATGGTGAATCGTGGCACTCTAATTCCTACGTTCAGGGAAAATCAAAAGGCGTCCGAGAGCAATACCGCGTTAGTTTTTTATTCGACGTTTTAAGCCGAACCGCCGAAGAGTCTAGTCGATTAATCAACCGCATCGTTGATCAACTCTTTAAAACAACCAACTCAGAATTGGAAGCACCCAGCTTCTTCTACAAGGCAATTATGTTTGCTGGTTCTGCGACTGTAAAAAATCCAGAGCTTCGCGCCCAGATCGAACTTTATTCTGAATCATGTATTAGCCGAGTCCTTCCCCTCATTGGCAATAAGGAAAGCCTCGACCGGATGGACTCCGTACTTGGCATTGACCGCATCGTTGATACCCAGCTTTCTGGACTCGCTGTTGATGTCCCAGGCCAGACAGGAAACAACTGCCTCAAGGTCAAAAATGAAGTCAGGGCTCTTCTGTCAGCTGAATCGGAATCATCAGGCGACCAGGTATCACCACTGGTCGACAAGTACCTCAGCATGACATCGCTAAATCCGACCACATATAAAAATCTTAAGATGTCGATGGCACTTGTTGACCATTATATGGGAGAGCGAGAATCGTTTCTTGGAATCCAAAAGGCCTCTGAACCCGCAAGCGGCGGTGCCAGAATCTTTCAGTACTTAAACCGGGTATTTAGTTGGGACGGTGTTTCTAGCCTTTTTGGACGAGACACGCATGGGGCAGTTCTTGCGGCTGAACGAAGCCAGGAGTTTAGCGAAAACCTAAGCCGTGCCCCCCACGTGGCGGGCTTTATCAAGATGGCACTCATTGCACTGTTTCCCTGGCTTGTATTTGTGGTCGTTGCTGGACATTGGCGGATTCTAGTTTGGTGGTCACTCGCCTATATGTCAGTACTCATGTGGGCACCAATTTGGACTCTTCTCTATCACATCATGATGGGCATCAGCCTCTCGTCGGAGACGATGGCTGCGTTTGGAAAACTTTCCGATGGGATCTCGCTCTATAGCGCCAATCTCATAACGGCCCGGATGAACTATATGTACGCTGCCTATTCGTGGATACAGCTACTGATCGGTGCAGGTTTTAGCGGATCCATACTTTGGTTTGCCAGACCA
>CAZUYQ010000118.1:6059-8991 GCA_964624705.1 uncultured Polynucleobacter sp. | reverse complement strand
CGGTGAGGCAACCAGAACCGCATCCATGGCTGGGAGCTTACTTTGAGTTCAGTACTGTCCGAAATCTTAGCGCGGGTACTTCGGTGCCCGCATTTCTTGGCAGCGAAGCTGCCCTCGAAGAGGGGGATTGGGGGCACCGCCACCAAATTGAAAATCAGGCTTGGGGGAACCCCACGCCATGCTTGCAACCGCCCAGAAATTCAACATCCCAAAACTCAAAAAGACCAACTCAAAAACAGAAAATAACAACACCATGAAACATCAAATACAACCAATATCCAAATACCTAACTCTCATCCTTGTACTCACAATTAGTACCGCATCCTGCAAAACCTGTGAATCTCCCAATAGAACTCATGTCGCAAACATTTTGAACGCACAAGCCGCATTAATTGAAGCCATTGAGGCCGAAAGACACCAAGGGAATGTTAAACAGGCCATTTCGAAAAGTGATGACCTTATGGAAGCAGAACGGCATCTACAGAGGGCACTGCTTAGCATCAAAGGCGCAAACCGCAAACTCATGGAGCATCTCAAAAATGAAAGAGAATCTTGCAAATAACGGCACATTTGAAACCGTCTTGGAGACAAAACCAGGAGACCTGGTTATGGAACAGACGGGAATCTTAAATGGCGCCACCCGTGCATTAGACGATAGCCAAAATTGTGACAACGTTGATCCGGAAACCGTTGGGACGTGGATCACCGTAGTTGGCAAAGCCATTATCGCAATTTTCAAACCTTGAATGAACGGAAAGCACAGCATGGCGAAATCGAAAATCCACCATATCCATGTACGACTGTCGGATGTACAACACGCGGTTGTCGCTCAAGACTCTGCCATTTACAGGAGGTCAATCCCAGAGCTCCTCCGAGCCGTCTACTTTAAGAAAAAACTTCCGGTGCCAATAATGACACCAGACGATGCAAAATGGCTTATGACCCAAGTAAGTCGCATTGGAAACAACGTGAACCAAATTGCCACACAACTTAATAGAGGATTTCGCGAAGGATGGGCACCTGTGATTGATGAAATTAGAGAAGAGCTTGCGGTCATTAGAAACATTTTGGTTACTCATCATGGCGATTGTTAAAATTAAATTTGCAAAACATGTGGAAACTCTCGTGCGCTACGTCATGGAGACCAAAGGCCCAGATGATCCAGTGTCGACGCACAATTGTGATCCCGAGAGAATTATCTCAGATTTTAAGGGGATAAAGAGTTTTGAACACGGAAATGGTTCAGTCAATGTAATCCACGTGGTGCAAAGTTGGAATGTGGAAGAAAGCAAACGGCTTACGCCCGGTGAATTTAATGATATTGGCAGGGACCTCATTTCAAAACAGTTTCCAGGCCACGCATTTGCCGTAGTGACCCACACTGATACCGGTAAGGTTCACAACCATATTGTGATAAGTCCGTGGAGCATTGAAACAGGGAAAAAGATCCGAAATAAAAAACATCATTTGTATGATCTAAGATCGACCAGTGACTCTCTTTGCAAGGAACGTGGCCTGTCTGTGGTAAACGGACCTGCTCTGGAGCGTCAGGCTCGTTTGCCCGAATCAGTTCAAAAAATCGCGAAATTTCGTGGAGGCTCATGGCTTTTTGATCTCGTTCAAAAAGCTGATTTTGCCAGGGCGTACGCAACATCTTACGATGAATATGTAGGCATCCTTGGCGAAATGGGAGTTAAGGCTCATGTTGAGAATAAAAATATATCCTACTTTTATAGTGAGAAGGCTCGCGGTAAGCGTGGCGACAAAATTGGCCGTCTCTATGACAAAGAAGGACTCGAGCAATCGTTCAAAGAAAACGATGGCAAATTCAAAAGCGTTCCCGGATTAAGGGATAAGGTCCGGGGCATTGTTAGTAGCAAGGTTAGCGGAAAGGCAAACAGCAATAATACCGATGGCCGTCTCACTGAGATTGAAGACTCTCCCTACAAATCCGGCACCAAGGACTACACTAAGCATACCAAGCGTGCACGACCCGACCGTATCGAAAGATATGCGCATGAACTAGACGTTTCACACTCTATTATTCCAATGGTGGAACTTCGCAAAGCGCGACATGGCAATATCATCAGTTATTGTCGTGACAATAAAATTGCTTTGGAAAAAACAGAAACAGGTAAACATACTTTAAAAGGTCGGCCCCACGTTGAGATTAACGACTACGAGTGGGTTAACAAAAAAAATAGAACTAAGGGGAGCCTCATTGAATTGGTTGCAGCCCATAAAGACATGACGTTTTTGCAAGCTGTGGCCGATATCAATGGCAACAAACGGTTATTGGTTCTTGAAAAGCATTTTGGTGAGACGAAGCGTAAGTTTCAGTCATTTTATATACCCAAGGAAGGCCAACTGAACGAACTGGATGCTAAAAGCAAGATTGGATCCGTATTATTTCATTTTGGCGCAAATCCAGACCATGCAGCGACTTTATTTAAAACCGGACAGGCGCAGGTAACCAAAGAGGGTACGGTCCGGCTGTTTGCAAAGGACGATGACTCTGGTGCCCTTGAATTCCATCAGGATGGCAACAAGAATTGGCACAAAACAGTATCAGGCGCGTTTCATCGCGAATTTTTCGCCGTTTCAAATCGTGGCAAAAATGCTCGCGTTTATGTCGATCCGTTTACGTTTATGAAATCCCACGGCAAAGGAGCGCTTTGGCCAGCTCAGCATACGAACGTCATTTGTTTGATGGCGCCTGACGAAAAAATTATGGATCAACTAATCGCGGGTTTAAGACACGTTCAGACTTTGGAGTTTATTACAAATAAGGAGTCGGGAAATCATCAAGTTGAACTAGATTGAATTAACACTTGGATATACTTGACAGTTTTCTTGATTTTGATTTGTGAATGTCATAAAATGTCAATATTTTGAATCTCTTGTTGTCATTTGAGTAACATCTATAAAAGAA
>CAZUYQ010000118.1:5705-6049 GCA_964624705.1 uncultured Polynucleobacter sp. | reverse complement strand
AAATCTCGCTACGCACATCTAGGAATATCAGTGACTCATTCCCATAGCCACGACGTCTCCAGATCAAAAGAAGTGGATTTGCCCTCAATATAGTTTGCTGATTTGACCAGCTCAATTAAAAAAATGTAACCACGGGAATTTAAATATGGAACAAAAGCTCAATCCAAAAGTGAAAAATGCAAAAACGACAGCTTTACGGGTATCACTTCGTGTGAAGCGGGAGACAAAACGTCGAGTGACGGCCGAACTAACTAAAATTAATAAGAAGGAGTTTGGAAGAAAAGTCAGAATCGACGAACTCCTCGGCATCTTGTTACCAATGCTTACGAATGCACACATAAAAT
>CAZUYQ010000118.1:2593-5695 GCA_964624705.1 uncultured Polynucleobacter sp. | reverse complement strand
GACGGTTCAATGACCAATGCCGATCGCTTAGAGGCTCAATACGGTGAATTCATAAAAAAATATGGTGCGATATCTAAAGATGATTTCTTAGGAAGAATATTGACCGCGACTTCTACAGTTCTGCAAACAAGTGTCGATGAAAAAAATTAATTTAATAAATGACAAGAAAGAATAATTTCATCAATTGTTCGTTTGAAAACGACAAAAGGAGATGGTATGGTTGATAATATTCTTCCAACAGAAATGTTGCAGAAGGAAAGGTTCTTTGACAATCAAATATCATATGAATGGATAGCTACTGCGACGGCAGCTACCTACTTAAAGATCTCTCCAAATGCACTTAGAATTATGGTTCATAGGGGACAAGTCAAAGCCCATAAATTGGGAAGTAGGTTAAGGTTTAGACTCCAGGATCTGAGGCAATTACTTCAGAAAAGGAACTAAAATGGCTATTCATGTTGAAAAAAATAAAGAAGGCAAAAAGATTTATACCGTCTACTGCGACGGAGTTGATAAACGCGGCAAACGAATTCAATTGAGACGGCGCGGACTTAGCACCGAAAGAGAAGCTAAAGCTGTCGAATTTGAACTCAAGCGTCAGATTGCAAATCAAAAAGATCAGGCACCCAATTATACTTGGAATGAGTGGTTTGAAATCTGTCTTGATCGGATGAGAGTTGAGTTAAAGCCCTCAACGATTATGGAATACATAGGAAAACAAAATGTATGGTTCAAACCAACTGTTGGTGAGAAGTTTTTGAGCGACATCACCACCCAGGATGTTCATGACGTGATTTATAATAGGGAATTTGATGTGACCTGGTATACCCGCAGTTCGGCGCTTCGGAAGATTAATCGTATTTTTCAGATGGCCTTAGATGATGGGATTGTTCAATGTAATCCTAGCAAGCGAATCCGCGTTAAAGTTCCCGAGGCTCGTAAAACAGTACTTAATAGAGTTGAAATCGATAAACTTCTCTTAGAGGCCAAAAAGGTCGATCATCGGTTTTATGACGTGTGGGTGCTTGCGGTTATGACGGGAATGCGTACTCGCGAGCTTCATGCATTGAAATGGAGCGATGTCTGTTTTGATCTGGAGATCGTCCGAATACAAAGAAGTTGGACTTCAAAAAACGGCCTTGGAACGACCAAGAATGCACGATGTAGAGTTCTACCGATCTCGGGTGAGCTTGATCGTTTTCTGAAAGAGTTGAAACTTAAGGGTAGTGACCCAGAAGGCCATGTTTTGCCACGGCTCCAAGAGTGGTCTCGCGGTGATCAGGCGCAGGTTCTTAAAGACTTTTGTAGAGGCATAGGAATCACGCCGATTAAGTTTCATGATTTGCGGGCAACGTTTATTACCCAGATGTTGGCGAATGGGGTCTCGCTAGCCCATGTTATGGCCATGGTCGGGCATGCCGAAATCAAGACTACGCAGGGTTACTTAAGACTTGCAGGGATTGAGTTAAAGGGAACGACTGAGGTCTTGGGTATCACTTTGCCTACTTTGACGGCAGGAAAGATATTGAAATTCGGATTAGAGGGCGGTAGGGTTAGCCCTACCAGACCCTACCAGGGTTGAGCGTTTTTTTAGTATTATTAAGTGGTTATAGCGGGTGAGATCACCCGCTCCAATCGTTCAAAAGAAAAAACCTCAGTTTTGCAAAAAACTGAGGTTTTTTAATACCTTGAAATCATTACGCATGTCCAAATCTTGGCGCCCAAATCTTTCGCAGTATTTCTCTAAATTTCACCATTTCCCTGCCAAACCCTGCCAGAAATCCTGCCAGTTTTTTGCCCCTTGCGACGCGCGAAGGTCGCAATTCGGAAGGCTTTCACAAGGATTGGCAAAAATTTGAGAAAAAGGAGAGCGAGCTGTCGTTACCCATCCAATCAAAAGCTAAACGTGAATCAAACAGTACCGCATCTGAAGTTTGCACCGTTGTCGCATTACAGAAAGCGGCAACGGTGCAGTTCCGACAACAAAAATGTCACATTTTATGCGCCTTCAATGGCGCAAAAGGAGTTCGAAGATGAGAGCAGCATCCCTACGTTCCGTTGACAACACGAAAGAAACCGCGGGGTCACTGCGCCCAGTTCGATTGCAACAATCAACATTTCAAAAGTTAACGGACCTGCTTGCGAAAGTGAATCAAAAGGAAGGTGGCAAACGAGTCCGTGCGGACGACGTAATACTATTGGCACTTAGCATGGTTAGTGATTCGCATATTGTCCAGCTGCGCGACAAGTCTCTGACGAATGCTGATCGGGTTGATAAAGCTTATCGTGACTATGTTGTGCAGAAAGGCGTGATCAGCAAAGATGCATTTCTTGGTCTGCTGCTTGACGGCAAAACGTCTATACAAAAAATGTCATCGCGAGCTTAAAGGAAATTAAGATTGGCTCAGTTCAGGATTGGTACAATGCCACTTTGAGCTGAAGCCAAATTTATATTTTGCCTAATACAAGTGCTCATCACGTTAGAAATAATTCTTTAACTCAGACCTCTGAAGCGAGCACTTTAACCATTCGGGTATAGTGTGCATTTACTTCCCCTTTGATATTAAATCCTTGGCGCAAATAGATTGCGATACTTCCAGAAAAACTATTGCCCGATGGCATGCTTGGCGGTGGGTATGCCTCTACAATCTTCGCTCCTTTCTGTTTCATGGCAGTCACAGCGGCGGACACCATGTGCTCCACCACAACATCCTTTGAGGATCTTTTCAAAACAGAGATGCAATGAATCGACCAAACGTCATTGGTCTGTGCCGCTGAGATTGGATAGCCACAATCAAGACCAGGTAGTGCACTCATGCGGTCAAAAGCGCACCATCCTATGGGAGCATCGTCGTCAAAAGCAATAATCCCAGAAATCCGACTGGTGCGTACCAGTTCACAAAGAGCGTCTCTTGCCGGCGGCCCTTCAAGATGCACGCCCGGCTTCAAACGGTGGTTCATACACCAACAGCCGCTGCAATTTTCTGCCAAGAAGAACTGTTCCAAGGCAGGCCATAGATTTGGGCTAAGTTCCTTTGTATTAATACTCATTTTGTAAGACCTTTATCCAATCGTGACCGCTAGGAAAACAAATAGTCAGCC
>CAZUYQ010000118.1:0-2582 GCA_964624705.1 uncultured Polynucleobacter sp. | reverse complement strand
AAACCTCATCATAGCTACTTGATATCTTTTTGCTATAATTTTAAACAGTTTCTACGTAGTATGCCGCTTCGTACTCTCTCAGAGCAAGAGCAAGAGCAAGAAAGAGTTTGGAATGCATAGTAACAGGATTAAAATTCCATATTCTCCCGCCAATGCTGATCTAGAAGGTCAGACAATGTATCTGCGAGATATGCTCGGTCATACAGAATATCTGTGGAATATTCTCAGTCGAGGAAGAGAGATCCAGCTACCAAATTGGTATTTAGGTGCTGGCTGTATCACCCAGACCTACTGGAATTATAAGCACGGGTATCCAGTTACCAAACATATTAGGGATGTGGATATCGCCTACTATGATCCCGCCGATCTCTCTGAGACTTCTGAACGAAAGCACGAAGATCGCATACGATCTTTGTTTTCCGATACATCACTTCAATTTGACGTAAAAAATCAGGCGCGGGTGCATCTTTGGTATGAAAAACGATTTGGCTACACTATCAGCCAATATGAATCTGTTGAAGATGCGATTAATTCGTGGCCAACAACTGCAACCAGCATTGGTTTGCGGTTTGAAAGATTTGAACAAAAAATTTATGCGCCGTTCGGACTCAATGATCTCTTTAGCATGATCGTGCGACCGAATAAAACGCAGATCACGCGGGAGATTTATGAAGCTAAGGTGCAGCGGTGGCTTCACTGTTGGCCAAAGTTAAAGGTAGTTGCGTTTTGAGCAAACTAAACCGGCACAAATGAAAAAAATCGACGAATTCAAGAAAATCGTCGATTTGTTCTGCGCTTACACATTGAGACCAAATGTTATTAGCAGAACTAGTTCGTTTCAAAGTGATCGTCGATGTTTCCAGACACTCAACCCCTTCCTTTTGGCACGAGAAGCGTAAAAGGACTTCGAGGTTAAGAACCAGGTTTCGAGTTCATCTTCAAACATCAAACGTTCTCCTTCGATAACGACGTATGTGCCTTGCGGCCTAGCTGCGCGGTAGTGAATTCTCCCAGTTAAATAGTAGCAGTATGCTAAATCGTACCAGGGGCCAATATATACCTTGTTTTTGAATTTAAACGTTGGAAGGTACCTAATATCGGGATGTGGAGCATCATTGCCTTCCTTGCATGTCATGAAAGATTCTGTAACATTATCTGCAGATATTTTAATGGTTTCCGATCCCAAAGATGATGTTGAAGCCAAAAGAATATTACAGAACAAAACCAACAAATTGCCGCTTCGCAAAATATTCATTATTCTAACGCTCCAAACATTTGCAGTCGGTAGTAAGTGGGCTCATTTGCGTCGTCTTACCCGTCGAGGCAACCAGGTTATTTTCAGGAAGTTTAAAGCTCAATGCGAAAGAAAATCTCTCGACACATTCTCGTACAGCAGCTGTTCGGCAAACTGATGGGTCGGCGATTTCACGCCAGTGGCGCACAATGCCGAATTTTTCCGGGCTACGAATTATACGTGCGCCTTCGACCACGGTTACGCGGCCATATTTCTCTGCGTTCATTAACCCGTCGGCCCACTCGTTAGCAGGTAGGAGCTCCTCAGAATCACGAAGGTTTTCAAATGTGATTTTCTTTGGTGCGATTTGTATCAACTCGCCCGATATCGTCATGACATATTGCTGGGCAGGGACTGGTGCCTTAACTCCAGCGAATGAGATTGATTTTATTTGACCGTCTTCGGAGGTGGTGCAGCGGACGAAGATGTTGCAATTAAAAATGCGGTCTTGCTTGAATGTACAAAAACCATTTTTGGGCATACTCAGTCAGGCTATCTTGAGGGTGACCCGGCTCCCATTAGCTCAACTGTCGTTGATGTAGTTCGTTCAATTACGAAATCAGACAAACAATCATAAACATTTAAAAATTCCGATGAATAATGAAATTACTTAGCTTCCTACATGACCCTCCATTGGCCGTGGTAGTGATGGATCAATTCACTAGAAAGATAATAGGATTTTCTGTAAGACGCGGCGATCTTGACGGTGGCTTAGTGTCCCGGATGTTCAATCAAATCGCCAAAGGTAAATCGTGGCCCAAATATTTATCATCCGACAATGATCCACTTTTTACATACGCACTATGGCAAGCAAATTTGGACCATCACTACGGCATCAGAGAAATCAAAACAGTACCAGGATGCCTGTGGAGTCATCCTTTTATCGAAAGACTAATCGGTAGCATCAGACGCGAATTCACTAACCGCATTCTATTTTGGAATGAGCACGACCTGATTGCAAAGCTTCGGCTCTATCAAGAGTACTTTAATTCGTATCGCGTTCACTATAGTCATGACGGAATGACGCCGAACGAAATCGATGGTGTAAGGAAACTTGCTTCGCTTGACCTGAAAAACTACAAGTGGGAATCAATCTGCGGTGGCCTCTATCAGACACCAGTTGCAGCATAACCGACATTCGAGGAGTGACAGGTCACAAAGATCTCCGTTACACTCTAATCTTACGACAGCCGTGCGTTGACAAGCGCCGCGACTGTTTCTTTGTAGTTCCAAGGCAAGAATTCCTCCGGATGGTCGCGTAAGTAATCTTGATGCCTTAATATCTGCA
>CAZUYQ010000117.1:0-16247 GCA_964624705.1 uncultured Polynucleobacter sp. | reverse complement strand
CGAAAGCAGGTTTAGATAGGTATTATGTAACGGTTGTATGAGCCTGACGAATTTCGAGACAATGGACTACTTCAAAATTACCAATGGAATTTTAATCCACGGTCGGAATATTGATGACACATTCTTTGCTTTTGCGGATGAGGTCATAGCTGTGATTTTCGTTCCAAATATAGCAGCCGATAAGTGAGGGCGAAAAACCCATGACCATGTGCCAGCCCATAGTCATAATATTGGTCTCGCCCTTCCACGCAGAACTAACAAGGACAACCGGACCAGGTTCAAGAAATTTGCGAATCTGATCGACGGGTAGATTTTGCTTAGAATATTTTTTCATGTTTTTGATGCTCGATTGTTTTTGGTAATGCCTTATTTTTTGCTAATAATACCTTTATTCTCGCTAATTATTATACCGAGAAACTATCAACTAAGACCCGGGCAGCCCAGAGCTGTCCGGGTCTCGCTCAAGCTAAATTATTTTTGAAACTTTAAATCGATAATTTGAATCCGACTATTGTCGGTATCAGCCACATACAAGAAATTACCGACGCTCCTCGCATCATAAATTTTCGTAAAACAACCTTTTTGACTACCGGATTGAGAAAGCCCATCTTTACGCCATTTTCCAGTGTTTTCCGTCTTTTCATCACAGCCAATCCAACCAAGAAATTCGCCATTTTGACTGAATTTTGAAATTCGATGATTACCGAATTCTGCGATGATGAGGTCGCCGTTCTTGTCCAGGTTGACAGACGTCGGTGCAGACAGACCACCAGGTATCACGGACTTTTTTGCGATGCCATCTGTTTGCCAACCAGTAGTAAGGCCACCTTCACTTTTTTCGCCAATCCAACCGATCACTCGCCCATCGTTTGAATACTTCACAATCCGATTATTGTGAGTGTCCGCGATAAACAGTGATTGATCGGATCCGACTGCAGTTGCGTGTGGTTTATGAAAGCCACCTAGCTCATGAGAGGAGACCGCCGATCCAGTCGTCTGCCAACTATGGTTTGGCCCTCTGTCGCTTCTCAACCCAATCCAGCCGACAAAACCCCCTTGTGGAGTGATACGTATGACGGAGTAGCCGTCGAAATCCGTTAAATACATAAACCCGTCAAGGCCAAAGTATGCTGTCGCAATCCCCTGCATAAGTCCGGATGTGTGTTGTGTATTGATTGTGGATTCTTTTGTATACCCGGTTTTAAAATTGCCATTCTCTAAAATACCAAACGAGCCTTGGATCGCTCCGGAGGCATCAAATTTCTGAACACGATTATTGCCGTATTCACCAATATAAATATTTCCTGCGTCGTCAAAATCCACTGAATGTGGTTGATGGAATGCACCAAGTTGCGTGCCTTTGACCGCGCTACCATCTATAGACCACTTAGGTTGAATGGTACCGTCGGTTTTTTCGCCGATCCAGCCCATGAATTTATTGTCTGGGCCGAATTTCATGATGCGGTGGCTTGCGAAGTCGCAGGCGTAAAGATTGCAGTCCCGATCGACATTAAGACAAATTGCGGCCGGTACGTTATTGATGACCGTGATTTGTTCGTTCTGCTTTCTTGAACAAGCGGTTCCGTCCTGCTGTGAAACAGGCTTGTCTTTATCGCGATCCGTACGAGAGCAGCTGGATTTAGCGCCGCCAGCAAATAGAACACTGCAAAAGAAAAAAGTTTTCAAAAAACTAATATTAAAACATTTCATATTTCCCTCGAGGAACCTGGACAGCTCGTGCTGTCCAGGCCTTCTTCAACGATTCACTCTTTATCCAAAATACCTAAAGCTGTTTTCAACTCACGACAATCTTCCGGCGTTGACGTTGAAATTTCAAGGCCAGTTGTATCGACTGTAGTCCTGATCAGTGGCGCTTGCACCAATTTTTCGTCCACGATAATCGCTGCCTGCTCGTTCACATGAGCGTTGAATAGCTTCGCTAAACCAATGGCCTCCGTCCTTGATGGTACGACCGAGACAGCGCGGGGATTAGTACTAATAGATTTTGCAGTATAATCTTTGACAGTGAAGACGTCTTTGCCGTTGTTTTTCGGGACAAAACAGGGGTTGACTGGTTTTATACAAGTCGCATCGCCAATTTTTCCGCTCTCTACGATGACGAATCGAATAGGCTTCTTTGCGGATGCAAAAGAGGTCATGCTCGGTACGCTTAAGCATCCGAGGACTATAAAGAGATGAGTAAAACGCTGTAAATTCTTACCAAAAAACATAAATACCTCCAAACGTCCTCTTGTCGATCGAGAACGAGCTAAAAATAAAATATTTGAGATGCAATGATTTTACTTATGCAATGAAAGTGGAGGACTTTGGCCCGAAAAAATAAAAAGATAAGATTTTTTTAATGAGAACGACGGCTTCTTAAATTTAGAAACGAGGATGCTGCAAAGGATCGATACCGAAGCAATCCAAGTAAAAATATTCGGTAAACTAATAGCGGAAGCAATGTAATCACTACTCGCGCTAGAAGAGCTGAAATGGTCCGTTTTATCAGTAATTAAAGCGTTGAAATATGAATTATGGCTGCTTTGGGCATAATAATTCTCAGAAAATGCAGGTACTGCAAATCCAAAGATAAATAAAAGTGCAACAAACAAACTTCGCATGATTAACTTCAACATACTTCGTTAGAGATGCTAAAATCATATCTAACAAAGCGAGGGCTGTCTATGAAACTTGCAATCTTTGGTTCCACTGGGATGGTCGGGCGAGCTGCCATAGTTGCTGCGCAGAACGATACACGAGTCTCAGAGATCATTGCTGTAGTGAGACGAGATGAATTGCCGGCTCATCCAAAATTAAAAATTCTCGTCCATCCAAATTTGCGAGACCTATCACCTATTGCATCTCACTTCAAAGAGTTAACTGGGACTATTTTTGCAATTGGTGTGACGTCGTCTGGAATGTCCGAACAAGACTACACCGCGCAAACACTTGATCTAACATCTGCAGTGGCGAAACAAATCTTAGAATTTAGTCCACAATCTAAGTTTGTTTATATTTCTGGCTCGGGCGCAGATTCGACTGAAAAAGGTCCAGTGATGTGGGCTCGCGTGCGAGGCAAGCTAGAGAATATGCTTCTTGCGATGTCGTTTTCTGGCGTTTACGTGTTGCGCCCGGCCATTATCATTCCACAAGATGGGATTAAGTCTAAGACTACCTTGTATAGGATAAGCTATTTTCTGATGACACCGATTCTACCGCTTTTGCAAATGCTCATGCCCAAGCATGTCACATCGACACGCAAACTAGGTGCTCTGATGATCTCGCTCGCCCTATTAGGGCGTGAGAAGAAGATTCTGGAATCCAAAGACTTTAATCAACAAACTTAAAAACAAGAAAGCCCAGGTCTTTCGACCCGGGCTTTAATATTCTTATCAATATTCTATCGTCTAGGAGCGGGCTCAGCACCGGCAACTGGGGCGTTGGCGATTGGAGCTTCAGGGGTAGCAGCTGGATCAGCGACGACTCCAGGAGTTGTGGTGCCAAAGGTTCCAGCGATTTTTTCTCCGCCCCGCTCTGCTTTCCAGGTTGGTCTTGCCCAGCTACTTGTGTACGTCATAGTGCCGTTCCAACCATTCATCTGAAATGTAGTATTTGCAGAAGAATAATAGGGAGCATCAGTATCAATCACGGCATTTTTGACAGTTGCTATAGACTGATAAACTTGCGGGCGTGGATCTTTTTCAAGTCCGTCTTTGCCAACAACGGGTGAGTTGGTTTCAAATTTGGGGGCACCCTTAAAGGTCTTAGATTGTGTCACGAGTTGACACGATGCTAGGCTACGAGTTTTTTTGTCGGTTACGGTAACGATGCAGGGCCCGCCATCAGCAGCGCTCAGAGTGGAGCTAGCGATCTTGCTATCAACATCTGTAACTTCGGTTTCAGTGCCGTTCTTTGTTTTGGTGGTTTTACGCGAATTGACTTCGAAATTGTACGAGAATTTGAACGACTGCGAATCGTTACAAGCTTTAGTATCTAGGTCCTTGGCTTCTTTGCCGACTAGGTCAGCAATTTTTCCGCCAGCGCATCCGATGGTAACTCTGCCGCGCATCGTGTTTTTGATTTCATCGATGAGATCGTCTGGGGTTGCTGCATCGTCACAGAGGGCGATGAAGTCAAAGTTAAATTCATAAGACACGGTGTCCGTGGTCACTGCGAGTGGAACTGTGTCTAGTTTTGTTTCGACACATTTCTTAATGTAGGAGATTTGCCACGTGAAATGGTCGAAGCAAGGTCTTTTGCGCTTTGGGTAGCGATGTCTAATTTTGCCAAAAAAGTAAGATTATTTACTTTTGCGCGAATGGCATTTGCATCAAGGACGGTTACTTCTGTGAGACTGAAGTTAGGTGGCTGGACGGTGCCCCGGTCTGAGGGACTATTGTCGCTATCACGATCAAGAAAACCACAACTTGAAACGATCGCCGCAATTGCAATACTGCTAAGAATTTTCATCTTAATAAGTCTCCGCTACGAATAAAAAGTTAGGGTCTACGAGTAACACAGAATAAGGTCTTCGATCAACATCATAAAATTGATTGCAATCGTTATGAAACCTGTGGCTATCTAATGCTCTAATGATTTGTCAATTTCGGAGGTTATATGTTTTCACAACGCATGAAGTTCGCATCAATTGGTGCTACGTTTTTTATGACTGCCTTGGCAGCTCAAGCAACCGAGACACGCGTCCAGACCCTCCGCGGTAACGGCGGAATTGAAGACGAGACCTTGGTATTCACCTACCCTGGCATGATTGGCCGCTACCGTGTCGCTTTGGTAGAACTCGGTACTTACAAAAATACCGAAGCTTATGCTGCGGCCTTTACCGATGTGGGCTTTATGTCTATCGGGGCTGCCGTCAGTCGCACCAACTGGTTATTCACTAATAACGCAGCTACCACTTCGATCTCACTGTTTGACCGATATCAGTATGCAGTACTCGATCGTGCAACTGCAACGCCAGTCCCCTATCTTTCAGCGCCAGCACGCCCCATTGAGCTGTTGGCGGGATTTAGTCTTGGTGGCGCAGGAACTTTAGGTCTTCGTCTATCATTTGCCGATTATAAAAATAAAACTGAGAGCCAAACTGGTGGTGTCACGACGACTACAAACCAGACGGCTCAACAAGTGGAACTTGCAGTTGGCTTCCATACCGACTCCGTGGGTCCACTTGATGTTGCCTTGACCTTAGATCCAACGGCTACTCAGAAACGCACTGCGACCGTAAACAATGTTGATAGTTCGATATCGGTAAAGGGCAGCTCCATCATGATGATTGATGCGCGGTGGCTATCTACCGAAAACGCTAGTAGTCCCTATGTTAAAGGTAAGATCTTAAGTCGAACTTATAAAGTAAGTGGTACTTCCGGCGGCAGTGATGTCTCAAGTAAATTCACTGATCAAGCAAATATTCTTGAAGGTGGTTACGTTGCAATGAAGGATGCAAAAGGCCCAAAGCTTTCCACTGGCATTGAACTCGCCCAGGGTTCGAGCAAAGGTCCCACTGTAACTGGTACTGGTAGTGCTGTAGTTGCTTCCTAAAGCACCAACGATGAAGCCGCAAAAATCGACGCCACTGTCGTAAACGGTACCTTGTCTGGTGAGTTTGACGCTGCCTGGGGCTTTGGTCTGATGGGCGGAATGAAGTATGTGATGTTTGGTGATGTGACTGAAAAAGACAACACAACAAATTTGAATGAGAAAAAGACCTATTCGTTTCCGGAAACATCGGACGCCCTATTGTGGAGCCTTGGCCTCTACTACAAAGCCGATGCGCTTCGCATCGATGCTTCGTATGGCAAAGAATTCTTACATAATGGGCCATATATTATCAGTGGCTTGAGTCCAACCACGGATAAAGCGCTATTTACGAAAATTTCTGCTTCTTACGCATTCTAGTCTTCGTTAGAGTTTATAGGGCGAGTAGAGGTCGTTGTACCTCTGCTCGCCCTAGTCGTTTTAAAGCTGCATACACGTAAGTCCGATCTATCGAAAAATTTAAAAATGCGGTATCAAGGTTCTATTCGGGAGATATTCAATGAAAAAACCAAGTCCTAAACCTCAGAAGAGCGCTCCTCGCTCGGATCGTCCGGCCGCAACCAAGAAAACCGGCAACGCGCAGTCAGAAAAAAAATCAACAAATACGCATGCATGGGTAAAACGACCCGCCAAAGGCCAGTATGAAGTTGACCCTAAGGATGCAAATACCGTCAATACCCTGCAGGCGAAACTTGCAGAAATTAGGGAATATAAAAAACTTCTCGCTCAAGACGGGCTCTTTCCCGATGAGGCTGACAAAAAACGTGAGAGCGATATTATCGTCCAGTTGATTCGCATCGAAAAAGGCCTACCGCCGATTAAGCCGGCGAAAAAGAAAGCGAAGAAAAAAGTTAAGAAAATTGTCAAAAGAGACAAACGTGGCAATATTCTGAACGAAGAGGATTAATAGATCTGTGAGATCAATTGCAGTTCGTATTGTTTGTAAAATCTATGAGTATGTCCTGCGGGCATACTCGTTTGTTTTTTTCGTTGTTTTTTCGAAAAGAATGAACAGGAATGCAAATGATCCTTCGCTTATTCTCTGTGAAAATCTGACACCACTTCAGAATGAAATTCAAGGTAAACTAACACAGTTGCGACAGACTATTTCTCCTGTAGGAGAAGTGTTAATTGTGATCCCGTTTCGAGATCGTTGGGATTTAACAGAAGCCTGTTTAGAATCGTTAAACAGCCAAGTGTTCTCGAGCCAGCTATCGGTTCGAACTATTTTGGTAGATAATAACTCCACTGAATCGGAAACCTTGGCGCAGGTCTCAACTTCGCCCCAACGTTGGCCCGAGCTTAAGATCGAATGTTTAAAGGCCGCCTATGAATTTAATTATAGTAAATTAAATAATGATGCGGTTCGCCGTTTTGCAAATATTGAAACCAAATGGATTTTGTTCCTCAATAATGACGTGGAGTTTGTCGATCATTCTATTTTGACCCGCATGATTGAGGCTCTTGCCCTTCACTCCGATGTCGGAGTTGTTGGTTGTACCTTACTTTATCCGGATCGAACGATTCAGCACCTATTTGCAGCTCCAGGAGTTAAGATCGTTGCCGCTCACCCTCTAAAGCACGAGGTCCTACGACCTGGAAACGCATGGGAGCAGCGCTCTCTAAGAGTTGTACCAGCAGTGACGGGGGCTGTAATGCTGCTACGAGCAAGTGATTTTTCGGCGGTCGGAATGTTCGATGAGGCTTTGCCGACCCTCGGCCAAGATATCGATCTCTGCCTTAGTATTTTCGCGAAACTTCGTCTTGTACCAGCGGTTGTAACGACCACCTCGGTGATTCATCACGAATCAAAAACAAAGAAGGCAGGCTTTAAACGAGCAGAGATTGAACTCATTTATAAAAAATGGGACGAAAAAATCTTTGACTCTAGCCTATATTCTCAAAGATTTTCTCGTTGGTCTGAAAAGCCGGTCTTACAGCCATTTCAGAATGAGCTGCGTTATCCCTGGCATCTTATCGTATAAGCTTACAGCCACTGGTTACCATGCGGAATATACTGCTCAGGCATCGTGGGTTTTATGTACTGAGAAGGCTTTGCAAAAAAGTTAAAGTAAAAAATATGCCTGACAGCAGCGATGCCGTCCTTCCACGTGATTTTCTTGCCTTCCATATAGTTACGCGGAAAATAACTAATCGGTACTTCCATCATGCGAACTTTTAAGCGAGCTATTTTTGCGGTAATTTCAGGTTCAAAACCAAAACGATCACTCTCGAGGTGAATGTTTTTCAAGATTTCCGAACGGAAGAATTTGTAGCAGGTTTCCATATCCGTAAGGTAGAGCCCACTTAGAATATTACTTAGCATGGTGAGGATGCGGTTCACGAGATAGTGGAATGTGCGATGCACCTGCATAGAGTTCTTTTTAAAGCGGCTGCCAAACACGACGTCTGCTTTACCCGCGACTAACGGTGCTAGAATCTGAGGAATGTCGTCAAGAGAATATTCAAAATCGGCATCTTGGACGCCCATAAAATCGCCCGTGGCCAGCTCAAAGCCGCGGCGAATGGCAGCACCTTTTCCTTGATTATGGGCCTGTTGTACTATGATGACTTTCTTTGAAAACTTATAATTAGAAAGAATATTCCAAGAAGTATCCTTAGAGCAATCGTCCACAATGACGAGTTCTACCTCGGCTTCTAGGTTCAATGTATCTACAAGGTCCAAAAATTTCTTTAGATGTCTTGCTTCGTTATAAACCGGAATGATCAAGCTTAGTTTCATTGACGCTGATTCCTTGAAAACAGGGCAATGGTTGAGCGTAGTGCTTCAGTCCAAAGAGGCATGCTGTGACCAAGCTTATGCTCAATCTTATTTAAGTTGAGCCTACTATTGAACGGCCTTTTGGCTGGAGTCGGAAACTCGTGCGTCGGAATTTTCAGCACTTCTTCAACAGCTAAAGGAATCTTAAGTGTGCGGGCTTCGGCAAAAATTTTCTCTGCAAATTCATGCCAGCTAGTATATCCGGAACACGCCAGATTATAGATGCCATAATCTGTTTTATGAGTATCAATGGAGCGAATTAATTCCATTGTGGTGGATGCGATCACATCTGAAGAGGTCGGCGCCCCAATTTGATCGCCGACAACCTTGAGTTGTGGTCTTTGAGCTCCAAACCGTAGCATCGTCTTCATAAAGTTATGACCGTGATCGGAATAGACCCATTGGGTTCTAATAATAAAATGACGACAGCCGCTTTGGCGAACGGCATTTTCGCCCGCAAGTTTTGTTTCGCCGTAATAATTAATAGGGTTGGTCTGACTTTCCTCCGTCCAAGGGGCTTCGCCGCCGCCATCAAATACATAGTCTGTCGAATAATGAACAAACAGAGCATCTATTTTCTTTGCCTCTGTCGCCATGATACCCGGAGCAACCGCGTTTATTTGCTTTGCCGCATCACGTTCAATTTCTGCTTTGTCTACAGCAGTATAAGCGGCACAATTCAAAATAATATCCGGTTTGATGCGATGAATGATTTCGCTAATCTCTTGCGGAGATGCCAGATCACAGGAGGAAATTCTATCACCTGCAATATTTGAATCGGGAGCGATTTCTTCAGATTTTCTCGCGGTATACCAGGCATCGTAAGAATCTTTAAATGTCGTGGTCAATACTCTTTGAAAGCTTGTCCCCACCTGACCATGAGCACCAATGACGAGGATTTTTTTAAGGTGCATATGATTGAGACCTTTTTGTTAATTCAACGAACAATAATATTTCTAAGCACCAAAACGAGGTAAGAGCGATTGATCAAAATCCTTAAGCTTCTTGCCTTGAAGATCTTTGCCGCTCAGCTGGACATCCTCGATCGGCCATGTGATTCCAATAGCTGGATCGTTCCACAACACGGCATGCTCGGTTTGCGGCGAATAGTATTCGGTGCATTTATAGCTAAATAACGCTGTTTCCGACAAAACGACAAAGCCGTGAGCGAGTCCGGGTGGAACCCAGAACTGACGTTTATTCTCTGCACTCAGTATTACGCCCGCCCATTTTCCGAAAGTTGGCGATCCGACACGAATATCGACAGCAACGTCAAAAACTTCACCAAGGGGACAAGACACGAGCTTGCCCTGAGCATTCGGGTTCTGAAAATGAAGTCCACGCAAGACCCCTCGTCTTGAAAAACTAAGATTGTCTTGAATAAAATCAAATGGAATACCAGCTTCTTGATAGCGCGATTTGCTGTAGGTCTCTAGAAAGTAACCGCGGTGATCGCCAAACACTTTTGGTTCGACAATGAGTGCCCCATCAATTTCAGTTGTAATAGTATTCATAAGTACTTCCTCACCCACCGCGTTCGGCGAGTTTCATCAGGTATTGGCCATAACTACTTTTGCCAAGCGCTTTTGCGAGTTTTGCGACCTGCTCTATTTTGATAAAGCCCATCCGCCAAGCGACTTCTTCGGGTGAAGATATTTTAAGTCCTTGCCGATTTTCAACGGCTTCAACAAAGTTTGTCGCTTGAGTTAGCGATTCATGTGTTCCGGTATCAAGCCATGCAGTGCCGCGGCTTAATATTTCAAGTTTCAATTTGCCACGCTTCAGGTATTCGATATTGACGTCGGTAATTTCAAGTTCGCCGCGGGGAGAAGGTTTGAGGGCTTTAGCAATGGACACGACATCATTATCGTAGAAGTACAAACCCACGACTGCATGGTTGCTCTTGGGTTTCAAAGGTTTCTCTTCGAGGCTAATGACATTGCCTTTGCTATCAAATTCGGCCACGCCGTAACGCTCGGGATCGTTCACATAGTAGCCGAACACAGTAGCGCCTGAGGTTTCTGCACAGGTGCGCTGGAGCATCTTAGACAGTCCTGAGCCGTAGAAGATATTATCGCCTAACACCAAAGCAACCGGGTCTTTGCCTATAAATTGATCGCCAATAATAAATGCCTGGGCCAACCCATCAGGGCTTGGTTGTTCGGCATAGCTTAATTTTAAGCCGAACTGTGAACCGTCTCCCAAAAGTTTTTTAAAGTTAGGTAGGTCGTGTGGAGTAGAGATAAGAAGAATATCTTGGATCCCAGCCAACATCAGTGTTGTCAGTGGATAGTAAATCATAGGCTTATCATAGACCGGTAGCAGCTGTTTACTCATGACTAAGGTGAGTGGATGAAGCCGTGTGCCCGATCCTCCTGCGAGAATAATTCCTTTGCGATTTGTCCTTCTCGATGCGGAATTTACTGAATGACTGTTCCCGGTTGGCATATTCTTTACCTCGTTCCTTGCAGTTGTATTAGTATAAATAATACGGTAACGTCGAAATCTCGCAATCCAAATAACAAGATGCTTTATAGGGCGACCATGTTTGCGCTTCAGTTATCGTTAAGTTTCGTCACATCCCTAGTTTTCGCACTCGCATTGACGCCCATTATTTTGCGTTTGGCACATGCTTATCATTTATACGATCGTCCCGATGGAACTGCAATTATGGGGGCTCCGCGCAAGGTCCACACTACGCCTACTCCACGCCTGGGTGGAGTAGCAATTGTTGCGGGTTTTTTTGTTAGCCAGATCATTGTCTCGCAAAATACACCTTATACTGTGCCCATTTTGTTGTCATTGGTGGCCTTTGTAACAGGTTTCTTGGATGATCTTGTTCAGCTACCGGCAAAGACAAGGTTTTTAATTCAGCTTGGGCTTGCGATGGTCGTCACTCATTATGCTGGGCTTATGCCAACTCGACTTGTGATTACACCAGATCTGATCGTTCCGTTGTCGCCATTGTCCGGCATGATCTTTGGGGTTTTTGTAATCGTCGGTGCGATCAATTCGATAAACATGATTGATGGCTTGGATGGCTTGGCTGGTGGTGTGACGCTCATTGGCACGATTATGCTGAGCTTGCTTTATTTTACTGCAACCCATGATGCAGATATTTTACTTTACTTGACCTTGCCGATTGTTGGAGGAATTCTTGGCTTTCTTCGCTACAACACGCATCCCGCAACCATTTTTATGGGTGATTGTGGTAGCAATTGGCTTGGATTTATTATTGGGGTTTTAATTTTACAGGTGCTGAAAGTAGCACCTGTTGCAGTCGGCGGAACGCCGATTATGCTGATTTCAGTTGTGCTATGCTTAGCAATTCCCGTGTTTGACACTGCCTGCGTTATGGTGAGCCGTATGCGGGAAGGGAAGAGCCCCTTTATTGCGGATCAAAGACACTTTCATCATACGTTAATTAAACTCGGGTTAACTCAGACGCAGTCGGTGACTGCAGTCTATTTTTTGGCTTTGGTAACAGGATTTCTGGGTGTTGTTCCTCTTGTCGCAACTCAGTGGCCCACAGTTTTTTGGGTTCCGTATGTTGCTTCTATCATTTTAATTGTACTTATTCCCTTGAGTGTGAATTTAAGTCCTACTCGTATCAATCAACTTGTTCAGTACAGCGTTTTTTCTCGTAATAGAGTGAGTTTTTCAAGTCCGGTGGCTCAAGGAATAAAACTTTGGGAGATAGTAAATCGGTATGCCATTTATTTTATCTTTTTAGGGACACCACTTCTGGCAGGACAAATTAGTAAGGACGTAGGTTATTTTGCTTTAGTCGCCTTTTTATTAGTGTCAGGGACGTTCTTCGTCGATGCAGAGCAAAAATTTGATCTGGTTCACGGCCTGTCAGTCACGGTTGCGGCGGTTGCCGT
Source organism: uncultured Polynucleobacter sp. (assembly GCA_964624705.1). GTDB lineage: Bacteria > Bdellovibrionota_B > Oligoflexia > Oligoflexales > RGVZ01 > CAMDKS01. The sequence continues at coordinate 4,025 of CAZUYQ010000117.1, read as the reverse complement.
TTTAATTGCAAATAACCTCAACCCGATTAGCATTGAAATTTTGAATCAAAGAACGAGTATTCAGCCTTTCTATAATTTTATTTTTATTTTTTTGTTGGTTAGCTCGGTGCTGCTTTTCTTAGTGACGTTTAAAAGACGTTATTTTTTATTTACGGCGTCAGATTTTTTGATGATAGGACTACCGCTGCTGATGTTGGTTGTGCCGCAGCCATACCAATCGATGTATAAGTTAGATATTATTGCGTTGCGTGCCGTTATTTTGTTTTTGAGTATTCGACTTATGGAACGAAGACGTACTTTGGCCACTGGTCGTATGATGCGTGTTATTTGGGTGGCAAGCCTGTTTGTGGCAATAGCGGGACTGTGTTCAGCTAGAATCGTTTATTGATCGCTATTTGAAGGAAGGAGTGCCGCTGTGACAGCTGCATTTGCTGGGAAAACTATCTTAGTGTCTGGTGGAACGGGATCATTTGGAAATGTAGTCGCCAGACATTTCTTAAAGACAGATATTGCTGAAGTGAGGATTTTTAGTCGAGATGAAAAGAAGCAAGAGGACATGCGTTTTGCTCTCGCAAATCCACGCGCGAGGTTTGTTTTAGGCGATGTTCGCAATTATCAAAGTATTTCTGATGCGATGCGCGGTGTGGATTATGTTTTTAGTGCGGCTGCTTTAAAGCAGGTTCCATCTTGCGAGTTTTATCCACTTGAGGCCGTGCAGACAAATATTGTTGGCTCAGAAAATGTCTTGAATGCAGCGATAGCTAACAATGTCCGCAGTGTGATCATGCTCAGCACCGATAAAGCAGTATATCCAATTAATGCCATGGGTATGACAAAAGCCCTTATGGAGAAACTGATGGTTGCCAAATCGCGATTTGTTGATCCAGCAAAAATTATGTTGTCAGCGACAAGATATGGAAATGTGATGGGATCAAGAGGATCAGTGATCCCTCTTTTTATAACGCAGGTAAGAGATAAGCGTCCTATTACCCTCACAGACCCAACTATGACAAGATTTTTGATGTCTCTTGATGACGCGATGAATCTTGTTTTGTATGCATTTCAGCAAGCTAAAGGGGGAGACATTTTTGTTCAAAAGTCACCTGCTGCCACAATGATTGATCTTGCCACCGCCGTTAAAGAGCTGTTCAATTCGGATGTCCCAATCCAAATTATTGGGACTCGTCATGGTGAGAAAAAACATGAAACATTACTCAATCGTGAGGAGCGCTCTCGAGCCTTTGATCTCGGGCAGTATTACCGGATTGCTGCCGATGAAAGAGATTTAAATTATAATTCATATATTTCCGAAGGTCAGGCTGGAGTTTCTGCATTTGAAGACTACAACTCAGAAAATACCGAAAGGCTGGATGTTGCGAGCATTAAAAAACTGCTGTGTAAATTAGATTTTGTGAAGGCTGAACTGAATCAATGAAGAAGGTGCTGTTACTTACCCAACATTTTCGACCTGAACCAAATTTCATGACGGGTGAATTGGTAGATCAACTGTTAATCTCGGGGGCAGTGGTTACCGTGATAACTGCGCACCCAAACTACCCATTGGGCCGATTTTATGACAGTGTTGAAACACTTCTACCTATGCGTGAACGCAGAACTAATGGTGACATCTGGCGTTTACCGATTTATCCGAGTCATAATCAATCGAAAATCGCGCGATTCATTCACTATATTTCGTTTGCATTGGCGGCAACAATTTTCGCGCCCTTTGTCAGTGCTATTCCAGACACCGTAGTCGTTTATCAAACACCGTTTACTACGGCATTGGCAGCATTATTCTTTAAGTACGCATATAGGTCAAAATTAGTATTTATAAGCGCAGATTTATGGCCGGAGAGCTTTTCGGCTTCTGGGATAAGACTTCCATTTTTGCTGGAAAAGCTCATGTATGCATATTCGAAATGGATTAATCGCCGTGCTGACATCAATATTTGTACGACTCGTGGCATGTTGCAACGGTATCACTCAGATGGTATTCCTCTGAGTAAACTGACTTATATTCCTTTATGGGTCGATGCAAGTGGTGGTGAGCTAAATTGCATAAATAAATCTAATCTTTCAAATGTATTGGAATGTATTTACATTGGGAGTTTGGGTTCAGCTCAGGGAGTTGAAACCATCGTACAAGCGGCAGCAGTTCTTCAAAAAGATAAAATATCTGTAAGATTAGATATTTATGGATCTGGTGTCGAAGAGGAAAAACTTCGAAAACTTGCAGAAGATCTGCAAGTAAAGAACTTGATTTTTCATGGCAGAGTTTCTTCGCAAGATGCTTTTAGCTTAGCATCAAAAGCAGATGTACAACTTATTCATCTAGTTCCATCACCTTTATTTGCGATGACAGTCCCCTCTAAATTAGCTTTCAGCTTGTCTGCTGGGACTCCCATTATTGCTGGAGTGATTGGCGAAAGCGCGCGTTTGATTGAGGAGTCAGGTGGCGGGATTGTAGTTGCACCTAGTGACGCGCAAGCTCTGGCAAAGGCGATTAGTATTTATACGGAGATGGCTCCAGAAGCGCGGATTAACGAGGGAGCTAAAGCACGGGCCTTTTATGAGGATCAATTTGAAAAAGGTAAACTGAAGCAAAAATATGCGAGAATTATTTTACAATAACTTTATTGACGAGTGTTACCCGAACTAACGCGCCTTAATCCGCGCACCATTCCTAATAGACATCCCGAAGAATATCTTCTCTGGAATTATCACTTTCGCTTCGCATGACAGCTTGAGAGACGGCGGTACTAAAAAGCAAAAGAGGATTCAACGCACAGTTGTCGTAAGATTAGGCTTGCCCTGAAAATAAATTCGCTACACGCAAAAACTTTCCCCTCCCGGCATTGGCCAGGCTATTCGCGCCGCAGGCGCAACAACTTTTTGAATTCAATCAATTCAGAATTACACCCGTTGAATTGATCGTTGCATGACGTTCGGAAACAATCTTCTCGTGGCCCTCGTGTCGAATTGCGACGCCAAGTGCCTTGAGCTGATTGATTAGCATTTTGATTTTGTCCTCGTGATCGCACGCCCTGGCATAGCCGATGTCTTTGTATTTGTCGCCCGCAAGAATCTTGTAGATGACGCGGGCGAGTCTATTCGCAACGTTCCACTTTGAAGCTGTATAACTTCCGGCTCCGTATCTGCACTTCCGCGCAGCACCGTGATCGCTAAAACATCTTGTGAACATCAACACCTGCAACATGAGTCCGTAACGCCTTCATAAAATCCTCCTCCTGAAAAAGATAACCGGGAATAGATGGGCGGCACTGTTCAAACCTTGCCCTGCGAAGCAAAGAACGCTTCATACCACGACCCTTTAAGCACCCATCCAGCCAACTTAAATCTCGAACTAGGTAAGCGGTGGCTGACGACTACCTTTTAGCCCGATCGATTACTCGCTAACCTTATCTAAGTCGTTCATGGAGGACGACTCAATAGCAAGGAGGGGCGAACGATGTCAAAGGATAGTTGGCAAAAGCACATTGCGGAGCAAGCACGCAGCGGTAGGTCGGTGGACGTTTATTGCAAGGCTCACGGTCTCAAAAAAGCAAACTGGTACTACTGGCATAAGAAATTAACCGGCGTTACAAGTCATCCGGTCACCGCCCTGAGGCCACCCGAGCCGAGTCGAGCGGTTACGATCGAAGTTGGCGGGATAAAACTAGAGATTAAAGGGAATCGTGATGCCAAGACTGTGGCTAAATTAATTGCCACTCTATTGGAGGCGTAATGCATGCGAAGCGTCGGCGAGTTTCCAAAGATTTACCTGTACGTTCCAATTGTCGATATGCGCAAGCAGTTACTGGGTCTATCTGTCCTAATCGCCGATGCTCTTGGTCATGACCCGTTTTCTGGCAGCCTCTACATGTTTCGTGGGCGGCGACGCGATCTTATCAAGTGCATTTACTGGGACGATACTGGTTTTGCGATGTGGGTAAAGCGGCTTGATCGCGAGAAATTTCCTTGGCCAAAATCGGCGACGGATGGTGAGACGATTTATTTGTCGTCGG
>CAZUYQ010000116.1:7495-16299 GCA_964624705.1 uncultured Polynucleobacter sp. | reverse complement strand
GTGCAGCGTAAGCTTCCGGCCGATGTTGATCCTCCGACTGTAAGCAAATCAAATCCAGATGATCAGCCTATTCTACAGTTAGCTGTTACAGCCGATGGTATGTCGAGAAAAGACCTCATGACCCTGGTACGTGACCGCGTTCAGGATCATTTTACGACTGTTGAAGGTGTAGGACAGATTAACTTAGGTGGTTATCTTGAGCCAAATCTACGCGTCTGGCTTTCACAAGAAAAACTTGATTACTATCAACTGACTGCTACCGATGTGATTAAAGGTATTCAGCTTGAGCATTCTGAGTTGCCAGGTGGACGCATCGAAACTGGTGAGCAAGAAATGAATATTCGAACTTTGGGCGAGGCGCCCACAGTTAAGGATTTTGAGAATATTTCAATCACCAGAAGAGGTGGTTCCCTCAATTATAGACCTGTGGCACTTAAAGACGTTGCAAAAATCGAAGACGGCACTGCAGATGTTCGCAGTCTCAGTCGGGCCCAAGGAAAAGTCGCCGTTGGTATCGGTATTACGAAACAACCTGGTTCAAACGCGGTCGACGTTGCCAAAGCGGTAAAAGAAAAACTCAAGGAAGTTGCGACTCAGCTACCTAAGGGTGTGGAAATTGGTGTGCGGTTTGATACCACTCAGTTTATTGAAGAAGCCGTTAGTGAATTAAACTTCACCCTGATTTTCTCGGCAATTTTGACGGCATTTGTTTGTTGGATTTTCTTAGGATCCTGGTCTGCGACCATGAACGTCATCCTGGCGATTCCAACTTCGGTCGTGGGATGCTTTATTGTTCTCCATGCATTGGGATTCACACTCAATACGTTTACGCTCCTAGGACTTTCTCTTGCGATCGGTATCGTGGTTGACGATGCTATTATGGTTTTAGAGAATATTGTCCGACATAAAGAAAGCGGCAAGGACCGTGTTCAAGCATCTCTCGATGGAGCCCTAGAAATTACCGGGGCCGCCATTGCAGCAACCATCGCCATTATTGCCATCTTTCTGCCCGTTACATTTATGGATGGTGTGATTGGTAAATACTTCTTGCAGTTTGGAATTACACTATCTGTTGCCGTTGCGATTTCGCTGCTTGAAGCATTAACTCTTACACCGATGCGGTGCTCACGCTTCTTAGTGGTAGAGCCGCGAAGGTCATGGTTTGGGCGTACGATTGAAGGCGGATTTGAAGGGGCTGCAAGAATTTACCGTAAGTGTATTCCCATCACTCTTAAATATCCATGGATCACGATCTTTTGTGCGACGGCCTTTTTTATTGGAACTCTCAGCATTGAATCTCTCCTTAAGAAAGAATTTGTGCCACCTCAGGATCAGAGTCGTCTAATCGTGAGACTGCAGACTCCAGTAGGGTCTTCGCTAGCTTTAACCGATGAAAAGATAAGACAAGTTGAAAGTTATTTTGCGTCTCGCTCGGAAGTGGATGGCCAATTTACTTTTGTCGGTGGTGGGAACGCGGTTAACGGTGGAAATATATTCCTAACTTTAAAAGAGCCAAAGGAACGTAAATTATCTGCACAAAAATTGATGGTAGAGTTTCGTAAAGATCTCAAAAAAATCGAAGGTGCGCGTGTCACCATTCAAGATCCATCCCTCTCAGGTCTTGGGGGTTCAAGGAGCTTTCCAATCCAATTTACGGTCAAGGGCCCGGACTGGGCGCAATTGATTGCTCTAAGCGAAAAAACAATGGCAGAAATGGAAAAAACTGGATTAATGACAGATATCGATAGCAACTATCAGGATGGAATGCCGGAGATTCAAGTCATTCCGGACCGGATCAAAGCTCGGGAATATGGTGTTGATGTTTCCGAGATCTCTGCCGCTGTGAACGTGATGATGGCGGGAGCGATCGCAGGAAAATATTCTCAAGGTGGAAGACGCTATGATGTTCGTGTTGGCCTACCTGCAAATTCGCGAGAATCAACACAGACCTTGAAACGTTTAAAGGTAAGAAATAATCAAGGGGAGCTTATTCCGCTTGAGAATGTTGTCACACTCTCGCAGAAGAATGGACTCCAAGCAATTTCTAGAGAAGACCGTCAACGCGCTATTACCGTTCGTGCAAATGTTGCTCCCGGAAGTTCTCAGGCAGAAGCGATTACCGCGGTTCAAAAAATTACGGATACAACATTAACCGATGGATATTCTGCAGTGGTGAGTGGAAGTGCAAAGACGTTCCAAGAATCATTCCAAGGTTTATTGATCGCTTTGATTTTAGGAATTCTTGTTTCCTATATGGTCTTGGCGTCTCAGTTTAATAGTTTTATCGATCCGATTACTATTTTGATCGCTTTACCATTCAGCGTGTCTGGTGCGTTTATTGCCCTTTATCTTGGCGGTCAGACATTAAATATCTACAGTATGATCGGCTTGATTCTGCTGATGGGCATCGTAAAAAAGAATTCTATTCTCTTGGTAGAGTTTACAAACCATCAACGAGAGAAGGGGATGGGAGCCAAAGAGGCGCTTATTGAGGCTTGCCCCATTCGTTTGCGGCCGATTCTGATGACCTCGATTGCGACGATTGCGGGTGCTGTTCCTGCTGCCCTTGCAATCGGTCCTGGCGCAGAAAGTCGGATTCCGATGGCGTTAGCAGTTATTGGTGGTGTACTTGTCTCGACTTTCTTGACTCTCTTTGTGGTGCCAAGTGCTTATAGTTTATTGGATCGTTTTAATGGCAGTCGTTTAAAAGCGAGTCATAAAACGAGTGATGTTCCGGCATCACATGGGGAGTTGGGTTAGCCTCTGAAGTTAGAATTTATGAAAATAGTATCCGCATGTCGTATTATGGATCCCAAAAAGATCCCGACGTCTTGAATGGTTCGCTTGTTGACATCGAAGGTTCGATCTCCTGAAGGAAAGTGGTCGAACCGATCTCACATGATCACAACGATTATGGTTGATAACCGGCACCGCTATAATTATTCGTTTCCAGAAGATTTACCTTACTGTCAGTAAATGTCGTCCCATTTAAAGTTGCGCTGCTATCAACAGTTAAAAATACATAATCCGCGCCCACAAAACCACCACCAATGCGGCCAGCCGAGGGTCCAACAACTGTTCCGCTGGAATGAAGATCATAGGCAACAACAGAACCACCGCTAAGCTTGCCAAAAACACCGCCAATGTTCGTACCAGTTCCGCTAATGGACGCGTTTACCGTACAACTTTCAACTCGAGCACCTCCACCATAGATATAACCAACAACACCACCGACGTAAGACCCACCCGATACCGAGCTGCTTTCGATAATAATATTTCGAAGCGCGGTACTGCCGCCATGCTTCTCTCCAACGACACCACCGATATTGGAACCAACTCCTGTGACGCTAGAATTCGTGATGCGAATATGATCAAAAATATAACCACCCGCTGTTATATCAGCACCGGCCACCACACCAACATTCGAGCGGCCAACGACGACCGCATCATCAAACGTGATATTTTTAAAACACGAGGTCCGAACTTCGCTAAACAATCCAACGTTATCGCTTGCGGGAAGATGAATGCGCAAACCTGAGATTTTATGACCGCGACCATCGAGATATAAACCTCCGACCGAAAACGGCACCCACTCTCCTGAGAGAACGATATCTTGAGATAAGTGGTAGAGAGGAGCGCGTTGAGAACTTGCTAACTCGAAACGCAAATGATCGAGATCTGCGGCTGTAGCTATGGCCTTCGAAACACCGGAAGGAACAGCATTACAGAATGCATTAAAGGGTGGCAACGTTACCGCAGCTTGATTCGTTGGAGTGGGAGTGGACGAACTAGAACTCGTCGGGGAAGCGCTGGGAAGAGGTGTGCTGCTTACCTCTGGTGACGGCGATACATCGCTTACATCAGCAGTGTCGATAGATTTTGCCTGTTCATCAACAGGGTCTGCTGCCGAGACCATCTTTGACTTACTGAGGTTATTGGATGTATTTACTGCACGACCTCCTGACGCCGTAGAGAACGTTGCTTCTTTGGAGCAACCTGCAAAAATCAGGACGGCGATTACTATACTGAGATATGACTTCATAAGCCTCCCAAGTGAAAAGCACATATTTATTGATCGGAGAGTTCATAAGAATTGTTAAGAAGTTCGTATAATTAACTGATATAACTATAAAATTCGAACCACTAATAGAGCGAAACCAATTTTTAGCACCAATTTTTAGCACGCGGTCGTCTTCGCCGAAGGGAGATCCCTCAGTTCTTTCGTGCTGGCGTTGTCATTAAGCTAGTCCAGGATTCATTTAGGCTATGTTCTATCAGCACGTTAAGTGGCATATTGTGTATCTATCACTTCGCCTTCCACTCTTTGGACCAATCAATGTGCTCGAAATTATCCGAGTCCTCCAATGTAAGCTTTCTTTTCTTTAACCTGCTTAGTTTTGAAAAATTTTTACTTACAGATACAATTTTTAGTATCGATCCATTTCTCTCAATTTCAGCGGGTTTTCCAGTTCGGATAACTTCGTCCAAAATCTTGTAGACTTCTTGGCGCAATTTTGACGCCGTAAGTCGCATTTTTATTCCCTCCCGCATACGTACGTACGACTATGATACATGTGCGTACGTGAACTTGTTAAGAAGGTCAATCAAGTCAGTCAGAACCACCGAAGCGGAGCAACTCGGTGTGATACTTACTCACAAAAATCAAATATCAATTTACAGAACGATGTGCCCCCGCCGCAAATGCAAGCAGGGTGTTGAGGATGCCTCCTAACCTTCGATTTGAATCGATCTTTGTCAAAGCCTCCTCCCATGTTGCACGCTTTGACAGTAACTTCCCCACAATTGATGATGTCCATCTCAAAATGGTCTTTAAGAGCATTACCAGAAAGATCGACAAATCTTAAATTGGGAAGATCTCCGATCACCTGTCCGACAAACCATTCCATGTTGTTATTGGTCAATACAACACTTGTCATACCGGCCAAAGGTCCAGTATCAAACATATGAAAAGGAATATACGTAATATTCGTGTGATCCAACGTGACTTTAGTTGCAAGTTTTTGTCCTGCTAAAATACGCTGAGCATCCAGTTCAAACGTTTCGTTGAATTTCAACTGAAAGTGACTGAGAGATAATTCGGATAACTGCAATTCTTCAAAGTAAGGACGGAACTCCTGTTTACGAAAATTCACGATCTGATCGTTAAAAGACAATGATAACTTGAGCTCTCTGACAGTCGATAGAGGAGACAGAACGTCGACCATATCCGCATTCGCTATCCCTGATAGCGAAATCGATTGAGGTCTCAATCCTTCGGGAAAATCCGTAGGTGCCAGTTCAGTGCCATCGAGATTTGCTTCAAAAGATTTTATCTTAATTAGATCGAATGCAGTGATCTTTTCACAACTCTTCTGAACATTCGCGACAATACCATCTCGAATGTGCGGGTTGATATCACATACAGAGGTTGCAAATGCAGTTTGGACAGAGCATAGAAGACTCAAAAACATAACAAAAAAACTCAGATGCCTCATGATATCAATCTCCTTTACAAAAATGTTGCGTACTGGTCCTGTAACAAGACTCCAATCTAGTGTTCTTCATGGCGAGCCTATAGAGACCCCGAGCAGGTAACTGAAACCCCTACTGATGGTACTATAAGAGTTTGATCCACAAACAGATCGCCATAGGATAAAAAGAAATTCATTGCTGCAATAGCATGATCATTCGCTCTCTGCGTCGTCGCTATGCTAAACGAACCATTGTAACGTTGAAATTTGATCTCATGCTCATTGTCTTCAAGAGGGAATATAAATTCTCCTTTTTGAAAAGGAATTTTATCAGTTTTATGAACCAAGCCTTTAGTTTGTGCTATGACGCACTCCACCGAACCAAACGCCGGCGCACCTATAATTGTCGTAAAAAAACCAGTTAAAATAATTTTTTTGTAGTCTCTAAAAAATTTCATGTCTATGTATCCTTATTTTCGTTAATTGTAATGAGCCCCGGCTGTAACGTCGTAAGCACAGCGTAACGACTACCGATGCTTTCAAAAAAAATGATCAGTGATTTTTACAACTGAAATTCGCTGTCACACTATACGAATCACCCAAAATCCACGGGGAAACTCGGGTCGCAGATAAGCAATATGCTTTAGCCAATATTTCTCCTAAGCGCAACGCATTCTGAAACGAATCATTTCGTCGATTGTAAACCATTTCAACACTAAACTGTTGAAACTCCGTTTCGGTTTCAACTCTATACAGACTGGAAACAACTTTAGTAGTTACGCATGGACCAGTGGAATTCAATGGGACATCTACAATGCTCGCTCCGATGCCGCCGACGTGATCTTTCGTAATACCTTGTTTTTCCAAAATTGTGTCTATCCTCTGTGCTGCTGAAAATAGTAACTCTTCGCTGAGGTCCGAACAGTTGCGATCCGAAATATAGCTGCCACTCCACCCGAAGGCAGCTGAGCCTAACGAGCAAAGCAATGTTATCAGTACCAACCTGCATTTTAATGTTTTTACTTCCATGGCTATTCCTTCTAAAGATGGTTGATTGCTTACCGTTCGGCCTACAGACTTAATTTTTGCACTCTAATTCTAGCGTTACAACAGAGCCTGTCCGCACTAAAGAAATATAGGCAGGACCAGGGCCTACATCCACCTCAGTTAAAGTCACAGCGTATGTTTTAGGTAATTCTCCAGGTTCTATCGTATCGAATGTACCATGAAAAACATTCATTTTGCTGAATGCAATGTCGGAGGTGCGAGTTAGGACACCTGCTAATTCCGATAATGGAATGCCCCTTTCTGCAGGAGACATTAAATTGATGATTTCATCCCAGTAAAATCAATCTGGATTTCATCGCCGGCGATTGGTAACTGCGGATGACGACGACCAAAAAAATTGGGTTCGCTGCCCTCAATTTTGTTGAGACGACAATGTAATTGGTTTTGATTTATGTTCACGGCATGACTGAGCGGTGTTTCCGCCGAGCCAAACGCCGGAGCGGTTAAAATTATAGAAAAAAATGTGGCTAAAATAGTTCGCTTGTGTTGTCTAAAAATTTGAAATTTCATGATTATTTATCCTTATTCTTGTTTATTTGCAGTTGTGTACATATCTTAAATTTGCTTGCATTTTACGGCGCGGAAGCCGACACCGGCTATATCTCCATTGTTCAAACGGCTAAACTTTGCATGAAACATGTTCGAATCATTTGGGTGAAAAACTGAAGGCGGAGCTAACTCGACTTCAAATATCGCATCGGTGGGAAGAGTAACGTGATGAACCGTACCGTCTAAGGATGTAAGATGTGCTTCAATAGGTGTGAGCGCACCGCTACCAATGCCGAGCCCACATATAAAAGGTTTTGTCGAATTTTCCTGAACAATGCAGTGGGATTTTGGAAAATCAATCTTTGCTTTCGCTGCAAGAATGCCACCAAACTTTAACCATTGCGCTTCAAAAAATTCTGACCACTTTTCCATCTCGACAGCGATCGTTTCCTGGCCGACAAGATCGACTCTGAGTGCCATGACGAAAGATTCGTCAACCGAATGACAATCCAGCTTTCTTTGCACTCCCTCCGCAAAACTTCCTTGATTGAGAAATAACAACCCAGCCATTATTCCTAGTTTTTTGATGGATTCTGATTTCATACAACTTCCTCTTTTTTTGAAAATTAAAATTAAACCTCTCTGTGTAGATTTAGGCTTAGCTCATTAGCTTTCTTTCGGAAAGAAAGAATAATGAATTTTAATGTTCCAAAAATGGAACACCGTCAGATATGGTGTTAAGATTCACGGCAATATTACGAGAAATGCAACTTCAATTTCGGCAATGCGAAATCGACAAAAGTACTAACCAGTGACGGCAATTGCTGGCGAGGAGGTGTTACGAAGTTCACCGCTTTGGCTTGCGTATGCCAACCCTTAAAGATCTGAATAAGTCGACCGTCTTCTAGAGCATCACGGCAAATGAAATCCGGAACTAACGCAACACCATGTCCAGCCAAAGCCAGTTCATAAAGTCCAAGCATACTTCCCGACGAAATCTTTGGCGCAATTGCAAATTTCTGTTTTTGTGCATTTCGATGCAGCGTGATGTCACGTTCTGTCCCAGCACGTCCAAAGGCAAGGCAGGGCAATTTTTGAAGCTCTGCTACGCTAATTTTTTCCCCCGTCTTCTGAAGAAATTCTGGCGAAGCGACAAGAATACCTTTGACCTGTCCCACTTTTCTAATTCGATATGACAATTCGCTGTTCACACCAACTTGCAAGGCAAGATCAATACTTTCTTTGGCCAGATCCAGGCGCTCAACACTGTATATCAAATCAACGCTCACCTTTGGGTGTGCATCGCAAAATTCGCCAATAATCGGAGTGAGCAGCAAAGTTCCCATATCGTCGGGAGCCGTTAGGCGCAGGCATCCACTTATTCCATTCGACCGTGATAAGGCTCCCGCTAAGCCTGTTTCGATCGAAGATAATCCTTCTTGGCAGCTTGCAAAAACTTCGTGCCCCGTTGATGTCAGGCTTAACTTATGCGTAGTGCGATAAACAAGTTGCGTACCAAGATCTTTTTCTAAATTTGAGAGTGTGCGGCTCACAGTAGACTTGGGTACGCGTAGAGATTTTGCTGCTTGTGACAAATTGCCGCATTCTGCAATCTTTATGAAAATCTGCAAGGAGTTAAGATCAATCAAACTGTAACCTCCGCCAACTTTTACTTGGACTTTAAAATCGCACTGGTAAGATACAGGGGATATTGTGATAGTTTAGATTTAGTATCAATGACTTTTTCTTCTAAAAATACCGTTGCAGTCGGCATGG
>CAZUYQ010000116.1:2543-7401 GCA_964624705.1 uncultured Polynucleobacter sp. | reverse complement strand
ATTTCTTTAAGGAAACGCTTTCTATAGAAGAGCCGAATGACGTAACGTCGCGTGTATCTGCGATGAAAATATTTCGAAGCTCGTTGATTCTATTGAATGCGATGTATTATTTTTCCAAAATTACAAATTTCACGAAGGATTGGAGTCGGGGTCGTGGGCTGGACAAACACTTAGCCGATCATCGGAGCCTGCGGATTGAAATTTTGGCTTCATAAGTAGACTGAAGCCTTCTTCGTAACACAAGATCAAGTGCTGCTTTCTGACATTGACAACATCGCGATCCTCCTCCTGCGATCTTGGTACGGCAAATTGTCGTTCGAGTAAAAATAATCTATAAATTTCGTAAATACAGCGATTTAATTTCGTCCAAATTTTCAGACACTCAATTAAGGGTCAAATTAGCCGAATATAAAATGATTTTAGGAACTCATTTCAAACAGGACGATTATGGCAGGTCTAATTCGAAGCTTGATGGGGATGACAAGTCTTATTGCCACATGGTTAGACGCAACTCAGTGAGGAATCGACGCTGTGAGGAACTGATATGTTTTTTGAGAAAACGAAATCAAATTGCAGTTGTCTTGTCGTCGCGGCCATGACAGTCAACGGATGGTTATCCTCCTATGCTTTTGCTGTAGAGAATCTTAAAGATCCCAATAATAGTGCGAAGGAACAAATCTCAAATATAGAGCCCCAACATTTAAAACTCGTTTGGAATGTGGTGGATGGTACAAAAAAAAGCATCGCGCTAGAAAAGAAGTCGGAAAAAAAAGCATGGCTGACCTCATGTAATAGCCTTGGCAAGAGACTTTTGACGGGTCAAGGTCCATGGGGGTTTGGCGTTTTCGCTAGCTTCTCGTGCTGGATTGACGATGTGAAAATTTCTGGTAAACCAACGGAAGATGCGTGGACGTTAACGTTTCTTGAAACAGATAAGCTGGCGTCTTTAACACTGGAGGATGCAGCGCATAGAACCGCTTCAGAAGTGAGTTTTGCCTCTTCCATTTATTCAGTTTATTTCTTTGCAGACAAAGAATTTGCAGACCTTGTGGCACTTAAGCTGCTTAACGGTTTGCCCTTTATGGGCTATTTGCCGAAAGGCACGCTGACGGAAGATGGTTTGTTTACAGGGCGATATATAGATCGTCAGTTAAAATTTGAACGTAAAGCTCCGATTGTTCCGCCGCCAAAATCCTTGATCGCAACTCGCTTGATATTCGACAAAAGCACCGGTCTTCGTCAAGCGCAGATTGAAGGTCAGGTAAGTCTATTGACCTTAGACCCAGAAGATCCGGTTGGAAGTCAAAATAAAAAATTAAAAGATAAAGACAAAAATAAAAAGATTCCGGTTGTGCACTGGCGAGCGAATGGAGAACTGATCAAGAAAAACAAGGAATTATCTGTTTGGTTGCATGACAAGAGAGGTCCCAATCGTCTCGCATCTGCGCTTCAAATTGCGATAGATCAGACGCAAAAGATTTTGTCAGATTCTGCTGATCAAGGAATACTTTCGAGTGTGTTGCGAGGAGTTAAAAAGGGCGCATCTACCGCCGTAGCATCTGGTTACTTGGGAATCAGATATGGGCCTCAACTGTTAAAGGGTGATAAATTACTCGAAAAAACAGCGATCTTTGGTTTGCTTGCTGAAGCTCGTGGTGGACCAATTGATGGTGTTCGTTTTTATTACGATAAGCTCCCGCGAAAGGCAGTGGAACAGGACGGATTTGAAACTTCCATTGAGTGGAGCAGGCTTATCGTCGGTAAATCCTTTGGACTAAAACTAAATCATTTTGCCGATCGGATCGATGTAACACCAAAAATCGGAGTGTGGAATTTCCATACGAAGCTGCCGAACGACTGGGATGAAGACGGTCAAGTCGCGAGTGTTGGATCCTTTGATCTCGACCGAGCCATGAGTTTTTCTTTGGAGACTGGGCTTGAATGGCAATCTTCTTGGTACATTGTTCGTCCTTGGTACAGTTTTGACGGAGCGGGGTTTATTTCTAAATTAAATTCCAAACGAGTGACCTCCAATCGGTTCGGGCTTGATACTTATTGGACGGCGGGACCGAAATTTAGACTGTTTGAACGCCAGTTTTGTATAACCTGGCTTGGTTTTTTTATTTACGAGTCTATAGGGTTAGCAAGCAATAAGGACGTCACTTTAACCGAAGACGATAGCGTTATAACAGATATGTCTTATAGCACTACTTATGCCGGTCTTGGCATGGCTGTAAGTTGGTGATGTATAAGGACGAACCTTCGCTATTTGTATGATCTATATATTTTCTTGTTCGACTATGACGCAATAGGCCATCTAGCAGACGGCTATGTCCATGAAAGGATGCTCATTATTGGGAAATAGTTGCAGAGCTAAAGATTCGCCTCGATTCACCGAACACCTCTGTAATGAGAATTGACTAGTAGTTAAATGGTCTCGGTGGAGTGTCATGAAATCCATGCACGTTAAATTCCTAATCTATTTGAGTCTTACTGTAAGCCTCCTCGCTGGCTGTCAGAAATCATCCAAAATGAATTTGGGTCTCTCTCGTGCACCTTCGGCAGCCGGATCCAATGATATAAAGCTCACAGGTGTTGTTTATAATTCCAGTGCTTCGACAAGTTTGGCACTTAGTTCCGAAACAGTTGTCGCTGATGCAACCGTCAATATTTATAATCTCGATACGACGACGTTAGTTCCGACTCTTATTGTAGCGACCACCACGGACAGCGCAGGTCTTTATTCTCAATATTTAACTGCAGGTGATGCGATCACTCTCCTTGTGACCGTCGTGAAGAGTGGTGTGTCGATTGGACAGACCATTGTCTCACTCCCGGAAACGAGTACTGGCCTGAGTCTTGCAAAGCAAAAAGTACTCAAACTTTCCGCAGATATTACTCGAGCGACGACAATAGCCACATCGATCATTCTCGGCAAAGATGTAAAACTCGACAAGCTTACACCTGAGATCGTTAAGAATGTTGTAAGCTCGGTAGACAGCGAAATTGCCGAAAAAAAATCTTCGAGTGTAAGCTCCTTAATTGAGAGCCTTAGCACATCAACAACGTTTATCAATAAACTAGCGACGGTCATGAATGATGCCGGTGTCACGTCGGCGCGTTCTAGTTCCGTTTTGAGTAACGTTGCATCGGTGGTTCCAGCGGTGACCATCGTGACGCCGACGATAAGTCTTACAAAAATTGAAGTAGAGGCGAGTGGTGCATCTGTTGTTAAAGGTCTGTCAGTTACGGTCAAAGCTTATGGAGTTTATTCAGATAGCTCGCGTAAAGAAATAACGTCAACTGTTACGTGGACAAGTAGCAATGCCGCCACAGTTAGTACAGCGAATGGGGTTGTCAGTGCACGTGGTGCTGCGGTGGGAACCGCCACCATTACGGCCACCCTCAATGCAATTTCGGGAACTGCATCACTGACAGTGACTGCAGCCCAACTGGTTTCTATTGATGTTACGCCTAAGAATCTCACTCTACCACGCTCAACCTACCGTCAATTTACTGCGACGGGTCTCTACACAGATAACACGACTCAAGATGTCACAAGCTCGGCGACGTGGGTTTCCAACGATACTGGAGTGGCGACCGTAAGTGATACTGCTCCAAGCAAAGGGCTTGTCTTAACTAGTACTGCCGGTGCAGGAAGTCTGACGGTGAACGTCGATAGTATTTCTGCCGACTTGAATTTTACCGTTTCAACGGCGACGTTAAGTTCTATTCAAGTGACACCAGCGACACCTAGTAAGGCGGCTGGCCTTACTGAAACGATGACCGCAACAGGTGTTTATTCTGACGCCTCCACTCAAGACTTAACGCTTTACGCGACGTGGTCCAGTGACGCCACAGGTATTGCGACGATAAGCAACGTTACGGCTACTAAAGGTCTTGCAACAGCTGTGGCAACGGGAACGGCAAATATCTCAGCAACGTTCACCGCTGTTACAGGCACCACGGCTATGACTGTGACGTCTGCGGTGATTACCTCGATTCAGTTGACTTCTGCATCGCTTGCCAAAGGAACCACGAGCGATCTTGTCGCGACGGGCATATTTAGCGATAATTCCAATAGCGATATCACTCAACTCGCTACGTGGTCGTCAAGCGATACCTCGATCGCCACCGTGACCACCGCAGGAAATCCACGTGGTCGCGTGACAGCGGTAAACATGGGCTCTGCGGTTATTACTGCGACCTACAGCGGTCAAACGATAACGGCCAACGTCACAGTGACGGCTGCGACTCTTGCCTCTATTGCTGTTACTCCCGCTAACCCGACGACACCAGCAGGGAACACAAGACAGTTTACTGCCACAGGAACTTATACCGACGCTTCGACTCAAGATGTAACAACCGCGGTGACCTGGTCGTCTTCAGATACGTCAAAGGCCACTATTAGTAACGCGAGTGGATCAAAAGGTTTGGCATCGACAACGACGGCTGGAACATCCACGATCACTGCAACCTCTGGAATCATCTCTGGTTCGACAGTGTTGACTGTGAGTGCGGCAGAATTGGTTTCGATCGCTGTAACTCCGTCGTCGTCCTCCTCAGCAAAAGGTGTCACGCGTCAGTTTACTGCAACTGGAACTTATACCGATGCTTCAACGCTAGATATTACAACATCGGTAACCTGGAGTTCCTCCGATACTGCCAAAGCTACGATTAGCAATGCGGGAGGTTCGAAAGGTCTTGCCAGTGCAGTGGACGTTGGTACTTCGACCATTTCAGCAACCTTAAGCTCTATAACAGGCAGTCAAACATTTACAGTGACTTCCTCTGAGTTAGTTTCGATTGCAGTTACTCCTGCCAAAGATCTTAATTTTAAAAGTTCAGACCATGAAAA
>CAZUYQ010000116.1:255-2533 GCA_964624705.1 uncultured Polynucleobacter sp. | reverse complement strand
CCACAACTGTGGCGGCCGCCTATTCATCCATTACGGGACAAACTACTTTAACGGTTGCAGCAGCGACGTTGGTCTCGATTGCAGTCACACCTGCAACACCATCGATTGCGATTGGTCAAACTCAGCAATTTGTTGCGACGGGAATCTACACCGATGCCTCTACGCAAAACCTAACGTCGACTGCAACCTGGGCTTCAGATGCTACGGGCAAAGCCACTGTTGATACAGCTGGTCTTGCGACTGGGGTTGGAGCGGGTTCAGCAAATATATCGGCCACGTCCGGTTTGATTTCAGGCAGCGCAGCTTTAACGATAACAAATGCTGCGTTGGTTTCCATTGCAGTCACTCCAGCAAATGCGACCATTACATATGGTGGAACGCAGCAATATGCGGCTACCGGTACTTACACGGACGCGTCCACTGCCGATGTCACTGGCTCGGCTACCTGGACTTCGAGTGACACTGCTAAGGCGACGATTACCTCCGGTGCAGGCTTGGCCACGAGTGTTGCGGTCGGAAGTTCTACCATCACAGCTACGATCGGAGCCATTAGCGGATCGACAGGTGTTACTATCGCTGCACAGGCCGCACCACCCAATCCGACGAGTGTAACGCTCACAGCCAATTCGACGACACAAATCACCGTTGGATGGACTTCTGGTGGTGGAACAACAGCAAGTTATAAGATCGCGTATCAATCAGGTACAACAGCTCCTGCAGACTGTGCGAGTGGAACAACGACCACAACATCATCGACATCAAAAGCAATTACGGGTTTAACAGCTGATACCCAATACTCGTTTAGAGTCTGCGCTCTCAATGGCAACGCAACACCAGACGTTTCCAGTGGTGCATTGCAAAGTCCAACAGAATACGTGAGGACATTGCAGGTAGCACCACCCAATCCAACTGGTGTAACTCTTACAGCTGATTCGTCGACGCAAATCACCGTCGGATGGACTTCTGGTGGTGGATCAACGGCAAGTTATAAGATCGCGTATCAATCTGGCACATCAGCGCCTGCCGACTGTGCGAGTGGAACAACGACTACAACAGCGTCCACATCAAAAGCGATTACAGGACTTACCGCCAACACTCAGTATGCCTTCCTGATTTGTGCTCTCAACAGTAATGGCACACCGGACGTTTCGAGCGGTGCTTCGGCCTCGCCAGTATATTTAGCGACCCTTCAAGCAGCACCGCCGAACCCCACTGGTGTCACGCTCACGGCTGATTCGACGACACAAATTACTGTTGGATGGACGTCTGGTGGTGGATCGACAGCAAGCTATAAGATCGCGTATCAATCCGGTACATCTGCACCTGCCGACTGTGCGAGTGGAACAACAACCACAACATCGTCGACCTCAAAAGCGATTACAGGACTGACTGCTAACACTCAGTATGCCTTCCTGGTTTGTGCCCTCAATGGTAACGGCACACCGGATGTTTCTAGTGGCGCATCAGCATCTCCTGTTTATTTAGCAACGCTGCAAGCAGCACCACCGAATCCGACCGGTGTCACGCTCACGGCGAATTCGTCGACACAAATCACCGTCGGATGGACTTCTGGTGGTGGATCAACGGCAAGTTATAAGATCGCGTATCAATCTGGCACATCAGCGCCTGCCGACTGTGCGAGTGGAACAACGACTACAACAGCGTCCACATCAAAAGCGATTACAGGACTTACCGCCAACACTCAGTATGCCTTCCTGATTTGTGCTCTCAACAGTAATGGCACACCGGACGTTTCGAGCGGTGCTTCGGCCTCGCCAGTATATTTAGCGACCCTTCAAGCAGCACCGCCGAACCCCACTGGTGTCACGCTCACGGCTGATTCGACGACACAAATTACTGTTGGATGGACGTCTGGTGGTGGATCGACAGCAAGCTATAAGATCGCGTATCAATCCGGTACATCTGCACCTGCCGACTGTGCGAGTGGAACAACAACCACAACATCGTCGACCTCAAAAGCGATTACAGGACTTACTGCGAATACTCAGTATGCGTTCCTTGTTTGTGCCCTCAACGGCAATCCAACCCCGGATGTTTCCAGCGGTGCCTCGGCATCTCCCGTTTATTTAGCGACGCAATCAAGTTGTGGCGGTGCGACAGAGAATTTCTCTTACACGGGTGCGGTACAAACGACCACAGTTCCTGCTGGATGTACAACAATGACCGTGACCTTATCGGGCGGCGGCGGCGCTGGTAATTTTAGCGGTGGCACAGGCGCCGGGGGTGCGGGTGGATATGTGACCGGCACGTTAACGGT
>CAZUYQ010000116.1:0-245 GCA_964624705.1 uncultured Polynucleobacter sp. | reverse complement strand
ACGTTATCGGTCACGCCAGGTACTGCTTATACTATCATTGTGGGCGGAGGTGGTAAGACGTCGGCGAATTCTGGAGGGGCAGGTGGAGGTCACTCGTCCGTTCTGCTTTCCTCGAATTTGAATAGCCCGGTCGCATCAGCGGGCGGAGGTGGTGGCGGTGGTCAAACCAGCGGCGCTACGGGCGGTGCAGGTTGCGGTGGAAATGGTGGTGGCGCCAGTAATTTAGGCGGCCGCGGTGGTACTAC
>CAZUYQ010000115.1:9464-16674 GCA_964624705.1 uncultured Polynucleobacter sp. | reverse complement strand
GTTCGTTCGAACGTAAACAAAGCTGCTAATGCAGTTAAAGACGCCGCCGAAAAACGCGGCTTCACTCAAGTTGCTAAATCAGCTGCTGACCGTGCAAAAGCTGCGGCTAAGACTGCAACTTCAACTGCAAAATCAGTTCGCAAAACTGCTACTAAGACAAAAGCGAAAGCAAAAGCTCCAACTTCAAAAGCTGCAACTCGCTCTAAAGCTTCTGTTGGCAAAAAAGCTAAGTCAAAAGCAGAATAATGAATCCAGAATCCGATTTAAAAAAATTTCATCGGACCTGCGTCAAATGGTATCAAAGCAAAGCTCGCGCCTTACCGTGGCGCGAGCTTTGGCGCATCAATCGCAACCCCTGGCATATCTGGGTGAGCGAGATTATGCTTCAGCAGACGGTCATCAAAGCTGTATTACCAGTTTATGACCGTTTTCTAAAACAATTCCCTACCCCCGCCGACTTAGCGAAAAGCGAGAGCGAAGCAGTAAGACTGTCGGTTCGCGGCCTTGGCTATTACCGTCGATTTGATTTTCTTCATAAAGCGACTAAGCACCTTATCGAAGTACGCAATGGCCAGTGGCCGACGTCCTATGATGAGTGGAAGGCTATGCCCGGAATCGGTGACTACACCGCTTCTGCCATTAGTTCAATTACCTTAAATGCCCCACATGGGGTGGTCGATGGCAACGTCGAACGCGTCATGTGTCGCCTCTTTGATATTCGCAAAGCGCCAAACTTGCCTGAGTTAAAGACTCGCTTTAAAAAACTCATGGATCAGTGGTCAGCTCTTGGTTCACCTGGTGAGTTCAATCAATCCATTATGGAACTTGGTCAAACCATCTGTACACCCACCTCACCTGCTTGCCCACTCTGTCCGGTTTCTGAGTTTTGCGAATCACGCCGCAATAACAGCCAAAACCTAGCTCCAGGGCCTAAAGACCGTCCGCAGTTTCAAGAGATAAGGCTGGCGCTGATTATCCCAGTCAAAGACGAGAACGTCTTCCTTATGACTCGCCCAAAATCAGCTAAGTTTTTACGCGGAACGAATGGATTTTTTACAGCGATTTATACCGAGAAAGATGGCTGGCAGGGCGAGGGATATGCTTTGCCAAAAGCTTTGGTTGGCTTACTGAATCAAAAATCACCGTTTGTTCGCAAAGTGATAAAACACAATATTACTAAACATAAAATCCAGGCTGAAGTCATCGAATGGAATCTTGATGATCGGCCGGATAGCGCAAGAGAAATTGAATTCAGCTCTATCTTTGATAGAGATCAAGTCGATGAAAATCTTGTGAGCAATCTTGATCGTAAGGCTTGGCATAGTTTTCTAAAACCAGTCAAGCCGGGACGCCTACCTCATTGAGTGTATTTTAAAAATTCACTGGATCCGAAAAAATCTTGCTCGATTAGTGTGCCGAGTATTGCGCGCGATCCGTTTTTACAACTGGCAAATCGAGAAGACGCGGTATTTTCGTCAGGGCTAAAGTTCGCGTTAAAGAATATATCCGATCTCAACTCCAGAGTTGGAGGCGTTGATGGTCATTGTAGCTTTGCAGGCGATCAAAATAATCTGGCGTTGCAGTTGCGAAAGCGACGTTCGGCGTAGCGAGAACCGACACCGATATCTCAATGTATGATGCGAATATGATTAGGTTTCTTTTAGCTCAACTTTACTTCTCATATTGCCGATAAGATACCATGGCAAACGGGGAGTTTTATGTCCGTTCAAAAAGTAGTGATAAAAATTAAAAACCAACCGTGGATTATACTTTTTGCATTCGTTTTTTTTGTTGCATGCAAAAGTAAAATGAATGTCTCCGTAGATCGCGGATCACAGAGTGCTGCACAACAAACTTCAGCAAGCATCGCTAGTAAAATCACCGCATCACTCAGCCAACGTGGCTTAGAAAAAACAAAATTGGATGCGATTGCGACCGCTGCAGGAGAAGCAGGTTCATTAGCAAACACCAGTGGTCAATCCATAGAGGCACAAGCCACCGCTGCTCTGTCCGCAGCTATGAAATCCGTATATGAACAATTCAGCTCAAGTCAGACGGATATCAAGTCTGCTTCGCAAGCGGTATCTGAGGCTATTGCGAATTGGCTTCTGGACGCGACGACGACTGAGAACTATGAAGTCACGATAAAATCCGCAACGACGTCGATTTTAACTGCTATCTCTGCAAACGCCACGGCGGGCAGCGCTAATGCGACCTCTTCATTAAATGGAATCTTTGGTAGTCCAACTTATATTGAGCTTGGCGATAAAACGCTTGCGGATTTTTCGACAGCTGCGATGACGTCTATCGCAATTGCGGCAGATAGTAGCGATACGAATTTGAGTACCATCGCCAAGTCAGCATCTTCCCAGCTTACGTCAAGTATTGTTAGTCAAGCGACTATAACAGATATATTTAGTACTGCCGTTGCAGCACTTTTTAAAGGGGTGAGCGATGCAGCCTCGAGTACCAATATAAGTTCCACGACATTGAAATCTCTTTTAGATCAGATCACCAAAGATGCCGCAACCGCGTTGGCCCAAAGCTCGCTGTCCGAGTCAGCAAAATCCACCGACATCTCTATTTTAAAATCTACCGCGGCTTCGACAATCGATACCCTAGTATCGCAAGGGACGATTTCGACAGCTGACGCTGCTGTATATAAAGCCAGCACTGAGGCACAAACAACCACTTCTACGACAAGTACCTCAACGAGTCCTGAAATCAATGTAAAACAAAACACTACTAGCCTTGCTTCGGGTAACGGTTCACATAGCTTTGGCTCAGTTGCCGCTGGTGGCGGAACCGTTGATGTCATTTTTACGATTGAGAACACAGGAACAGGAAGTCTTAGCCTCTCAGGTATACCAAAAGTCGCCCTCTCAGGTACGAACGCCTCAGACTTCAGTGTCACATCGCAGCCATCGGCAACTGTTGCAGCGAGCAGCACCGGTACATTCACTGTACGCTTTGCACCTTCAACCGCTGGTGCAAAAACAGCAACGGTTACGATTACCAATAACGATAGCGATGAAGGATCTTACACCTTTTCAATTACAGGAACTGGAACCGTCGTTGCAGCACCTGAAATTAATATAAAACAAGGCTCAACAAACCTTGCTTCCGGCAGTGGATCACAGAGTTTAGGCTCAGCTGTTGCTAACAGCGGTACTGCCGATCTGACTTTTACAATTGAAAACAGCGGTACTGCTGTACTAAATATCTCTGGAACTCCTCGTGTTGCACTCTCAGGAGCAAATGCAGCGGAGTTCTCTGTAACATCTCAACCTGCTGCAACTGTCGCAAGTAGTGGCACAAGTTCTTTTACCATACGCTTTGCACCTACTAGTGCAGCTGCCAAAACCGCAACTGTCACGGTTGCGAATGATGATAGCGATGAGGGAACCTATACATTTACCATTACCGGTACCGGCACAACAGCTGTTGTTGGTAGCAATTCGCAAATTGGCAACCCAAGTACCTTCAACCAGACGAACTCTGCACCGGCGAATATTGAAAATTGGAGCAACACTTCAAATGCAGTTAGTGGTGATGGAGCAGCGGCGACGACCTCCGCTTTAAGCGATGCGAAAGTTGAAACCGCACGCTTAGAATTAACGGGTTTCAATTTTAGCAATTCGATTCCCTCTACAGCCACTATCAGAGGAATTGAGGTTGAAATATATCGACGAGCGTCGAACATGACAAATAGTGCTACGTGTCGAGATTTAACGGTACAATTAATTGTCGGCGGTACTCCGACAGGCGGAAACTTAGCTAGCGCCAACGATTGGCCAAGCGCATATGCTTCTGCTACATATGGTGGATCGAGTAACTTATGGTCGCTTTCACCGACTGCGGCAGATATAAGGGGTGCAACCTTTGGTATCGCAATTACCACACAGATAGCCTTAGCGATGTCAACAGGAACGTGTACCGCTGAAATCGAATACGTAAAAATGACGGTTCATTATACGCCTGCCGCTTATCGCATCTTTACAACCACCTTAACTTACACTGGAAACCTTGGGGGGCTGACGGGAGCCGATGCAAAGTGTCAGGCTCAGGCTGACTCAGCGAGTCTTACTGGAACGTGGAAGGCAATACTATCCGATAGCGGAACAAATGCTAGCGGCAGACTATCGTTTGCGTCCGGAATTGATTTCACAAATATGTTGGGAACAACAGTTGCCACCAGCGCTGCAGATTTGTGGGACGGCACGATAAGTGATGCTGTAAATTTCGATCAGCTGACTGCTCCTAGAGGCCATACCGTTTGGACCGGTAGTGCCTTTAGCGGTTTAGGTGCAGCCGAACACTGTCTCGACTGGAGTAGCACCAATAACGCACAGACCGGTCGCTATGGTAATCCGAGCGATTCCAGTACTCCAAACAACTGGCTATCCTCGGGTACGATAACTTGCGATCTCTCGCAAGCTTTGCTCTGTGTTGCACAATAGCTCTGTTAATTTCATTGTTTTATCTAATCATAACAACGAAATACATTCAAATTGAAGTTTAGATATTTGGAGAAATCAAGTTGCGAGTTTCAATTTATTTTATTGTTCTCTTAGGATTATCGAGTACTCCGGCAAAAAAACAAAAAAGCGTTTCGCCCAGTTGATCGGAAGAAGTGCACGTCGAGGTGGCCGAACCAAACATTTCGACAGCACGTTTTTTTGACCCTTCAGAAATTGCAATTGCCTGTGTGACAATATTTTTTGTTTTTAATTCAGCTACAGCTTTACGAACATCCTTTGCGCCGTATGACCCGTCGTAATAGTCATAGTCCGTTGGTTTGGCATCCGTAATAACAATGAGCATTTTTCGTTTTGCACGAACGTCTTCAAGGAGGTGCCCCGCATGCCGCAAGGCGGGGCCAATGCGTGTGTAACCGTCCGGCTTAAGACTCCCTAGGGTTTTCTGCAAAACCTCTGAACTATCCGAAAATTCTTTGAGAACATTGTAGTGGCACTCATTACGCGTATAGCTCCTAAACCCTGCAACGCTCCATAAACAGTCCAGATTTGCAAGTGCATAGCTGAGCGTCACAACTGCTTCCTGAATGATCGACATAACTTGTTTACCCGCAACCCATGACTCCGTTGAGAGGCTCGAGTCGCATAGAACGGTCAACGCAAACGAGAGATTTGTTTTTCGCTGATTCATGTAAATAGCCCCATCGGGCTGACCGCCGCGCAGTTGCTCGACTCGATTATCAAGAAATGAATCTAAATCGAACTCGACACCATCAATTTGCCGTCGTTTCCAGCGGTACGAGTTGAAATAGTATCTTAATCGTTGCTCAAGCTCTCTGCCTCGCTGCTGACAATGTCTAAAATCATCAGGTGAGAATGTCCCAGAAGACGCCGCTTGTTGAAGAACCGTACACCACTCGCGAAGATATTTGCATTTTCCACCATGCCACTCGTGATAGCGAGTTTTCACGGCAGAGTCAGTAGGCATAAATGGCTCCACTCCAGCGCCTGTCTCAACCGGCCCGCTGACAAAACCTGCCCCCGGCTGATCGGTTCGGACGACGGCGTTTAAATTCAAATCTTGAAGCGCTCTTGCATGTTCTTCTAACTCATCAGTCCCATCTAGAGGTTTGTTGCCGCCACTGTAATCTTCCAAGGTCTGGATCTTTTCAAAAACATGCATCAAGGGATTCATGTCTTCGCTAGAAAGCTTTACCTGCTGGATGTGTCTTGATTTTGGACTGAGCTTTAAATTGGTCGCATCGTCACCCTGTTTTTCGCTTGAGTTGAGGCGAGTCTTTAGAAACTCCAGTGTAACAGGATGATGGTTGGCGTCCTTAGGCGAAGAAAACGTTAAAAGATCCTTGATCGTTTGCGAGCGCTTTTCAGTATTTAACGCAGTCAATTTAGTAGAAACACTCGTTATAAAATCACTCATCGCTTTATCCACGGAATTTTCTAGATGCAATGATCTGATAAATTCTTGGCAGAGATAAGTATCTGGTAGACTCTTTCCAGTGAGGATCTCTCTTGTAGCAAGGTACTCCGTAACAATGCGAAATTTTAAGACGTCATAATTTTCCTCAGTCGTGTTAAAGACGTCGATCATATATGGAGTATAGAGCGTTTGTCCTACGAGACCCCAACCATCTGAAGCACCTTCAATGGTGACAGCGTACGAATATAAAAACCGTGCAAAATGCGTTAACCGTTCTTTATACATCTCCGTCATAACCGCATTTTTAGAACTCGCCGCTGCACGTTTGCTTTGCAAACGGTCATGAACAATCTGAAACATGTGCTCAACAAGACTCATGGAATCCCTTTGACTGCATCGTTAGAGACAAAGAGACACAAGATCATTCAGTGCGTCAAATTGGTCTTTCTCATCAGTCAAAACCTGCGTGCCGCAATACGAGGATTGAGTCCGGCCACAGTCAGCCGCGCGGCATGGACCAGAAGTCTCGTCGAGGCGGTTTCTTGAAGATTAAGCTCGCGATTTGAGCGTATACGCGCTGCCAATGCAACAAGCCTTCGAGCAAGGTCTGCAGAGCATTGTGTCTCTTTGATGATGATTTCGCCTTCTATCGATGCTGCGGGATAGTCAAACTGAATCGTCGCAAAGCGTTGACGCGTCGAAGGTTTCATTTCTTTCAAAACCGTCTGATAGCCTGGATTAAAACTTGCGATCAATGCAAAAGACTCCGGTGCCTGAACCATTTCATTGAGGCGATCGATATAAATCGCCCGCCGATGGTCCGCAAGTGCATGCAACACAACAATTACATCTTCACGGGCCTCTGACACCTCGTCTAAGTAAAGAAATCCACCTTGACGTACTGCGCGCGTGGCCGGCCCATCCTGCCAGACGGTATCCCCGCCACGGATGATAAATCGTCCAATTAGATCTGAGGCGGACGTGTCCTCATTGCAACTGACCGTGATTAACGGCACGTCTAGGACGTGTGCCATTGTCTCAACAAATCGCGACTTCCCGCATCCCGTGGGCCCTTTCAATAGTATCGGTAACTGACACCGCACTGCGGCCTTAAAAATTTCGGACTCACCTTGAACGTCACGGTAATAAGGCACACTCGCAGGCGGATGATCAGTCATATTCGATCCTATGAATGGTTAATCGTTCTTGGTATTTTGAAGATCTGCATCACTGGGAAGACCGTAACGAATAAAATTTATGATGTATGCGACGATTCCTGTGGTAAACAGCGAAG
>CAZUYQ010000115.1:5055-9419 GCA_964624705.1 uncultured Polynucleobacter sp. | reverse complement strand
AAAACCAGTCCCAAAAAGTGCACCTGGATTTCTTTTTGAACACTCAGAAAATCCATTCCGACTCGCCGTTCGAGATAAACTTGTGAGACACCCGCAATTCCAAAGGCGACCGTCATTGCTGTCATACCGATGTTAGAAGCCCAAAAAGCATAGGCATTCATCGACGTATCATGGAGTCTTCTACCTGTCAGTTTGGGCATTGCATAAGAAATTACGGCGAGCACAATCATCGCGTAGGCACCCCAAAAGGCCATGTGACCGTGCATTGCAGTTACCAGCGTGCCGTGTGTATAAAGATTTACCTGGGGTAACGTGTGAGCAAATCCAAGAAATCCCGCACCTACAAACGACATGATCGAACAGCCTACAGTCCAAGCGAGTGCGTTCTTATTTGGATGTTGCCTACCGCCTTTACGCACCATCGCAATCGCGTAAATTGCCATACCCAGAAAAGCCACCGGCTCCAGAACACTAAAAAGCCCGCCAATCCATAACCAATATTTCGGTGTGCCAATATAATAATAGTGGTGGCCGGTCCCTAAAATACCAGAGAGAAACGTAAATCCGACGATCACATACAACCATTTCTCGACGACTTCGCGGTCGACCCCAGTCAACTTGATGAGAAGGAATGCCATAAGTGATCCGAGGATCAGTTCCCAAACGCCTTCAACCCATAGATGTACGACCCACCAACGCCAATAGGAATCCATCGTTTGGTTGGTTGTAGGAATCATGCCTGGTAAATAGAGCAGCGCGGCCGTGAGGAGTCCAAAGAAAAGAACCATAGCTGTTGTGGTTTTTCGTTGTGCTTTCCAGAGAGTCGCACCGATGATGTAAATGAATAGCAGGACATCCGCCACGACTAGATAATCAAGAGGTCTGGGAATTTCCAAAAATTTACGACCCTCCCACCAATTAAAATGAAATCCGATAATCGAAGTTACTCCCACCACCACAAGTGCGACGAGTTGAACTAACGCGAGTTTTGGCGAGACTAATTCTAGCTCGGTTTCTTCGGGAATGACAAAATATGCTGCACCCATGAATCCGCAAAGAAGCCACATGACAAGAAGATTTGTGTGCGTGGCACGCGCCGCATGAAACGGTATGTAATTATGAAGGTTATCATAGCCCATATGCGCAAATGCCATAATAAAACCGTAAACAATTTGTAAGCTGAATAACAGCATGCAAGTGGCAAAAAAGTAATAGGCAACCTTTTGACTCTTATATTTCATTTTTCACCTCCAGCATGTTGTTGAGACAGGAACGCAGCTAACTCATTAATTTCTTCCGGAGACAACGGCAGCTTCGGCATGCGAGACGTTGGTTTTACTGCTAGAGGATCTTGCAACCAATCTTCAATCTCTTTGCGTGTTTTACGACTTCCAACTCCATCTAAAGCAGGCCCGACCTGACCACCTTGGCCACCCAGAGAATGACATGCAACGCACATTTGATTAAAAATTTGCGGACGATCTTGGGTTGTCGCAACTGCTTTTTCGCCCGCACCCGATGGGTTTGCTACCGCTACCTGCACAAGATTCGCAGGAGCCGGAAAGCCATTGAGATCCATCTCGCCGATCCACTTTAAAAAGGCCACGAGATCTTCAATCTCTTCATCTTTGAAATGGAAATTTTGCATCTTGCGTTCGCCGGGGTACATCGCTTCGGGGTCTTTTAGCATGGCCTTGATAAAGGAGGGTCCACGTCTTGTGTAGACTTTCGTCAATTCGGGGGCATAGTATGCGCCTTCGCCTAAGATGGTGTGGCATCCCATACAGTTATTGTGGTCCCACAAGTCTTTACCACGAATCACCGCATCAGTGATATTTTCCTCATGAGTCTGACTCGGCACCCTCTGGATCGTATCGATCGTCAATAGTACAAAAGACCCAACAGAAAGCCCAGTTCCGACAAGAAAAAAAATCTTTGCGGCTTTTTTAGATAACATACATCCTCCCAAAAAATTCAAACACCGTCATTTCATCCTCCTTCAATCCATTGAATGTTTTGCAACGTTTGCGATAACTGCAACAAGCTCGCTGACGTAATCGACATCCGTTTCCTTCGAAGTAAAAAACGGATTCATCAAACACATACGAATGAGTGTCAAACCGTGCTCATCCATCCGTCCATTCCACCGGGCCGTCAATCGTAACAAATATTTGCTGTAATCAGAATGATAAAGCGTTGTTTTTGAGACTATAAAAGGTGCATTCTGTTTTCCAGAAAGCCTTTTGTAGATGGTTTCGGTCCGTTCATTTGTTTGTTGATGAAATTCTTCTTTGCCGGCCACGACAAAACACACGATGTTAGAATCGGCGTGATCTGCAACATATACCGGCGGACCAATTTTTTGCAGCTCGCGTTCAACGGTTTGCTTATTCGCAATCGTTCGAGCAACGATACGCCCAAATCCGTCCGAATCAAATCCAAGAGATTTCGAAATCATCCATGTTGCGGCAGCCCCAGTTGCCGGTCGACTACCTTCGAACGTAAAAGGCCCTTTGTCGGTTCCCGAATATTGAATGTACGGCGCATCAATTGACTTTAACCCATAATCTTTAGCATCACGGATTAAAATAACTCCCGCCGAGTATGGCACATAACCCAGCTTGTGCGGATCGATCGTTATAGAGGTGCTTTGACAGGCAGCTCGCAACGCCTGCTTAAGGCGTGAACTACATCCACTGAGTTGCGAGTCGCCCATCGAACAGAGAAATCCACCATATGCTGCGTCAATGTGGTGCCAAAAATCGCTGTTTTTGACGTCTTTGAAATACCTTAAGCTCTCATGTATCTCTGCAATAGGATCCACGGCTCCAAGCTCTGTCGTACCCATGACTGAGGTAATCATCAACACCGGATGGGCATTTAATCGCGCCCGGTCTATCTGAGTCTTAAGATCACCTATGTCCATAACTCCATCAGCATTTAACTCAATAGCGCGAATGGTTTCGTCACCAAACCCTAGAAAAGCTGCGGCCTTCGGCCATGAATAATGACAATGAGCCGAGACAAGCAAAACCGGATGCTGGAGCGGCACGTGAAATGTATCCATGTATTTCCGTTGAAACTTATGAAAGCCAAGGGATTCGAAGTTCCAATTCTTGAGGCGCTGGGTTAAATCTACACTCTTCGCTTTAATGTCATCACATAGCTGCAAAAATTTTGGCCATCCCATAGCAGCGTCCTGGAATGGATCCGGTATCGTCCCGTAACATTCGGCATAGGCAGCTCCAGCCGAAAGCCAGATGGCGACACGAAATTTAGCACGCAGTACCGCTTCATAATTCGCAACAGTACCGCCTGACGTGAAATGCCCTGCAGCATGGGGGGATTCATATCCAACCATTTTTGCCAAATCGGCGATGGCCTCATCTTCGATCTGAACACCGACCCGAGCTGATTCTCCAGAAATAATATTTGGATTATGCAGGAGAGCAGCGATATGACCCAGCATCGCAGGAAGAGAAACCTCGGAAAACATATGCCCGACATATCGAGGCGAGTACTTTGGGACCTCATCTTCGAGGCGCGTTGACAAAAGTGCAAGCGCTTGGTCGATATCGCTTCGACATGCTTTGAATGCTGCACTAGCCTGATCTTTTGACGAAATTGCACGGCCGTCTTCAATAAATTTGTTTTGTCGCCATTCAAACCAACGCCGAAGCAGTTGATCGACACAAGACTGAAACCAAATCGCGTTTTCAGATTGAGGTCCGAGAAAGAAGCTTTTGAGCGCAATATCTTCCGGTTTACAAAAATGACGATCAGCTGGTTGAACTGACACTCTTTTAGCCGACACGCGACCCCCCTCGGCTCTCTAAACCTTGTTGCCATGTTCCAGGCTTGAGGTAACGGTCAAACGCAGCTGCAACAGCTCGTAGGAGTAACCATCCCAAGCCACGACGAAGCTTAATCTCACTCGGAGCACTATCAATAAGCCCGGCCTGCTCCATACCCATGATATCGCTTTGTGCGTCGGCGTAAAACACATCAAAGTTTATATTAAATTTTCGTTCAAATTCTTTCTTATCGATGCGACGGTAACTATAGAGCTGATTGATCGTCCAACGGGCCATGATATCGTCACGTGATAACTTATGATGTTTTACGATCGCAAGCTCGTGTTGAACGCGGCGTGCCCAAGCAGGAAACTGAACCTCGTTTTGCGCGTACATGTCGTCCAGACAAGAGATTGCAGACGGCCCGATACCGACGACCGGCAATTCATGTCCAGTTGTCATTCCCTGGAACGTACGACGCATTGTCCCGTTTCGATAAGACTGACTGAGTTCGTCAGAAGTGAGCGCGAAATGGTCGAGTCCCAAGAATTCATATCCTGCGTCAGAAAA
>CAZUYQ010000115.1:2064-5045 GCA_964624705.1 uncultured Polynucleobacter sp. | reverse complement strand
AAAAACAATTTTGAGCTAGCAGCATAAAATTCAAAATAGTGTCGTCGTCAGGAATATCTTCGTGGCGAAATGTTCGTTGCCATTTAAAAATTTCAGGCATCAATGCCAGACGATAAAATGCAATGCGATCGGGACGAAGCTCATTGACGAGCCTAATTGTTTCTTGCATGGACGTCACCGACTGCATGGGAAGCCCATAGATCAAATCAAAATTGACACTTTTAAAGCCCGCTTTCCGACATTTTTCCGTAAACGCAGCCACCATTTCGAACGGCTGAATGCGTTGTATGGCTTGCTGAACATTTGATGCAAAGTCTTGAACACCCAAACTCACGCGATTAAAACCAAGTGTCCGCAAGACATTCAGGTGTTCGTCGGACGTGACACGGGGATCGAGTTCGATACTGATTTCAGCGTCGCTGGCGATAGTCATATCTTTCGTGAGGCGTTGCCACAGACCAACAAGTTCGTTGGGCGTTAGCCAAGTTGGTGTGCCACCACCAAAATGGATTTGTTGAACATTCCACCGACCATAGGTAGGAATGTGATCTAATTCATTTGCTAAACTTGCTAAATAACGTGCTGCAAAATCAGACGCTTGGCCATGGGCACGGCTCACAATTAACTTATTACATCCACAGTAGTGGCAAAGTCGTTCGCAAAATGGCACATGGACGTACCAGGAGACAGGCTTGCTACTTTGCGCGAGTTCGCGCAAGCTGTGTAGAAATCCACGCGAATCGGTCTGTTCTGTCCAAAATGGCACAGAAGGATAGCTCGTGTGACGGGGCAAGTGAAGTCTACCAAAATGGTGATACTTCTGCCGTTCCGCTGCCGTGAGACAGACGGGCGCACTTTCAAGACTAGACATTTCTACCTCACAAATATTCCTTTGCGGTAGAACTGCAATTGTCGTGCCTGAGTTCGAGACTTCGATTATATATCGTAGTGAACGGCAGATGAGACTTCCGCGATATATTGAGTAATGGGCTTCGGCATTGGGCTGCTTAAAACAGCTAAAGCAGGCCGCGAATAGATCTTCAACTATCTAATAGTATTGATAACAATAGACAAATACTCCAAATCCAAAAGATTTCTCAAGTTCTCCTTAGCTTTGACCGATTCACTTCTTATCACCGGACCAAATCTTGAGTTAGGGGAGCGATGTATGAAGTTATTTTTATCAATACTAGTTCTTACCTTCAGCACGTTGGTCGGATGTGGCAATAAGAGTTCCTTCACTGGATCACGCACTACTATGGAAAAGAAATCTGCCTCGAACTCCGGGTCAAATGTCGTTCGTTCAGTAGCAGAAGTCCCCCACGAGAACGAGGCAAATCAGTCACCATCGCCCGATGCATCATCGCCAACAGCATCATCGTCACCAGGAGTATCGCCAAGTCCAACGAGCAGTCCTGCCGTGAAACAACTCACGAGTATTGCCATCACTCCAGCAAGTCAAACAATGCTTGTGAATGCGCAAGTGATGTTTACACTTACTGGAAATTATAGTGACGGAACTACAGCCGATTTAACCGGCGTTTCTCAATGGACTAGTTCAGCACCGACGAAGGTCGCTGTTGGAAATTCCGTGGGAGCTAAAGGCCAAGCGCTAGCCGTTGCAGCTGGAAGTGCGAACGTCGTTGCAACTTATTCGAATCTGACGGCAACAGCCGCAGTCACTGTCACCACACTACCTCCAGCAGTTACACTTAGCAGTATCACCGTTGAGCCTATTAGTCCTAGTTTAAAGCCGGGGCAGTCGCTTGCGCTCCGCGCCTACGCTCACTATTCTGACGGTAGCAACAGCGAAGTTACCGCTTCAGCGACATGGTCTTCGTCTCAACTCAGTGTAGCAACTCTGTCGAGTGCCACCAAAGGACAAGTTACAGCTATCGCGGCGGGAACATCACAGCTTACCGCAGTCTTTAGCAACAAATCCGCAAGCACTCTCTTGACCGTCTCCGACGAGGTCCCTGTTTGTGACTCACTTACGGCTTCTAAGACAAGCCTACTCGTAGGCGAAGTACTCACACTGACGGCAGCAGGGACAGGCGTGATCGATTCAGCAAATATTGCTGGCGCCATTGTCAGCAGTGCACCCTATACGAAAAGCATAACCATGTCGGCAGCAGGCTCATTTACTTACACTGCCTATCTGCAAAACACCAGCGGTCGAGGTGATTGTCCTTCCGTTCAAGTCAACGTCAGCGCACCACCACCACCTGCACCAGTATGTACCCTCACCGCAGATAAATCGACAGCTTACTCGCAAGGCGAAGAAGTCGTACTCACCGTTACTGGCACCAACATTGCCGGCGTAACAATTGACGGTAAACCGATTAGCACTCAACCATACAAGCTCTCTGTTGTCGCACCGAATATAGTGAGTGGGACTGTCACCTATACCGCCAGTGCTTATAATAGCTCCGCAGCAACCTCGGCTTGTCGTAGCGCCGTTATCCGCGTTGCTTCGCGTGCTTGCTCCGTAAGCAATGCGGGTAAACTAGGATCGGTTATCTCGATCACCGATCAAGCGGGCCTTAGTAAAATCATGCGCGGTCACTCCTACCGACTCGCTAATGACATCACGATTAGCGGTGACTACGCGCCGATTCCTAACGCAACTGAGGTGCTCTTTGATGGCGGAGGTTATACCATTCGCCATCTCTCTCACAGTGGTAGAGCCGGCGAGCTCGTAGGCCTGATCGGTGAACTCGATTGTAGTATTGTTAAAAATCTTAACCTCGATGATGTTCAGTTCTCAGGCCAGGCTGATGTCGGCGGGCTCGCTGCTCACGCTCACCTCAGTCAAATCGATCACGTCGTGGTCACAAATGGAACTGTGAGCTCCACCTGCGCAGGACGATATCAAGGTGATATGCCGGGTAACGGTACTGGCGCTGGATCTTTGACTTGCGGTATTGGTGGTTTGCTCGGTGCGCTATCTTACACAGATCCTTTGACGTCTACGATCTCTG
>CAZUYQ010000115.1:0-2054 GCA_964624705.1 uncultured Polynucleobacter sp. | reverse complement strand
CTCTGATAGTCGTGCTGCAATCGATGTTAAAACTCCCCTCAATTACAGCACAGCCCGTATGGAAGGCGCTGGTGGTCTTGTCGGTCTATTGAATGGCGGAAGCATCATCCGTTCCAGTGCATCTGGGTCGGTGATGCAGATCACTCCTAGCACGCCTCCCGCTCCGTCTACCACAGAAGGGACCGCTAATGGCGGACTCGTCGGTATCATAGATAATGCAGGCAAAGTCGAGTTATCGTTTGCAACGGGTGACGTTGGCTTCGGCGGCGGCCTTATCGGTTCGATGGACCGTTCCTCTATCGTCACTCGTTCCTACTCGGCAGGAACGGTTACTGTTGGCGCGGGTCTCGTAAATGAAATGGATCGCGAATCGAAGATCAGTCAATCCTATTCAACAAGCAGTGTTCAGTCTGGTCCTGGTGGGGTGCGTTCTTTGACACGCTACAGTTCTGTCGACAATTGCTACGCGACTGGAACCGCATCCATTCCGAATCTGATCGGCACAGGCAGCCTGTGGCTCGCCGGCGAGATCAATGGGTTCTATATCAGTAATGGCGCAGCGAACGGTATTGTATGGACCAGTGGTACACCGTCCACTCAGACGTCGGCCGCGATGCGAACGAGTGCCGCTTACCCATCCTTCGACCTGGCAAATACCTGGAGTCAAGTGAATGGGCAGTTGCCCAAACTCAAATGGCAATAAACTGGTCGATTTAATTGTGTTTTAAACCTAGTTTTCTTCATGAATTCAAACTCTTAACTGCAATTTAGAGCGAGTACATTTTGTCAGTGAAAGACGCTTGTTCGCTGATCTTTGAATTTATTCCTTAAAGAGATCCTAGTTGCGTTTCTCAAACACAATTAACTGCACCAGTTAATAATCAGCTCGATCACAAAGGGACGGTGGACAAAGGAACTCATTGATTCCTGCCAGAACCAACACCGTCTAACATCTTGTAATTAGAGACATTTTAGATTCTACCGCTCAGTTGTGTGGGACAGTAATTCAGGGCGTCCGTGAACCCCTGAATCATTGACCGAATGGTACCGTGCTTGGATGTCCTTGGTGACCTATGCTAACATTACAAAATTGAAATGTTCCATTCATGAGGGGGTGTTGGATATGAAGCTATTAGCAAATTTGGTACTTTTTCTCGCTGTGTCTGCGGGCGTATCCTGCAGCAAAAAGAAAGAGGTTACCGACGTCGACGGCACTGAAGCGTTAGTAAAAGTAAGTATGTCTAACGGGACGGCTTTAGCTCTCACGGACATGGCACCAGATGTGTATGGCGAAAAATTTTGGCATATTTCATTGCGAGGCAAATCGACGTTGTCAGATGGGGCAGTCGTTGATACGGAAGCGGTGATTTGGGGTAATGAAGCCTGCACATTTCCCAAGATACAGATAAAACAACCTCACTCAACCGAACCAGAAGACTACACCGTACTCTTTGAGTACTACAGCATCAATGATGTTTGTAAAAGCAATGACGGCAGCTACATTGACCTAGCTCAAGACTCGGCCGCGGTGAATGCGGCATTTAACTCCCAAGACTATCCTGTCCCGCCTGGGACCTACGATCGTATCGCATTGAATGGACTGGCGAACACCAACGGCCGCACACAGTGGCGGTTTCAAGCTGGTGCGATGACAACGCCAGTGGAAGTGGTAAGTCGCGACGAAGGCCTTGGTTTGGCTGGCGGCATTGAGGCAAGCCTTGCCACTCCAATCGAGATCAAAGAGGGAGAGAAGGTCACGGTTGCGGTGACCTATGATTTGTCTAGTGCGATTAGTTATGGAGCACCTGGAACTTCCACCTATTCAGGTGGTGACAATTGTTATACCCTCACCACTAATAATACCGAGTATTGCGTCAATCCAATTGTTGTGACTCCCAGTGCGACGAAGAATTAATTAACTGGTGCAGTTAATTGTGTTTGAGAAAAGGAACTAGGACCCCTCTAAGGGTAATTTACAAATAAATTCAGAGATCAAAGAACGAGCGTCTTTCACTGACAAAATGTACACGCTTTAAATTGCAGTTAATAGGTTG
>CAZUYQ010000114.1:0-16706 GCA_964624705.1 uncultured Polynucleobacter sp. | reverse complement strand
GCGTATTTTTGTAGCGGCAGCACTCGCGACCGTTTTCCTGGTTGCATGTGATCCAGAGGGACGTGAAAAATGCCAGTGGACCCTCGAACCCGAACCAAAACTCATCGGCACCACCGAAGAGGGTAAAATTCCCTTATGCGCACGCAACCGCGTCACCAATCACGAAGATTGCAGATTTCAGGCAGGACTCGACTTTGCGAAAGGTGCATGGGGCAAAAAATTCCGTTACGTGGATATTGATGCCGACGCCTCAAAAGCTCCCAAAGTGATTCGAAGCATTAAATATTGCGATGATAAATAAATTTCTTTCAACCTTATTAGCTCAGGACATGATTATGCGTAACATTCTGTTCACGGTGACCACCCTTATGATCGCAGGATGCAGCTGCTCCACTTTATTTTCATCGAAATCAGTAAACAACAAGACGACGACGAAGAGTCAATCTGACGGTGCAATCCGAACTGGTGCGGCCCGAGTCCAACCACAGTGGCAGAGTAAATTTGACGCCGCAGTATCCGAAAAAGGCAGTGGCAGTGAGGGTTGGGCCCTGTTTGCGGATAGCTCGATGGGCCACACCGGCCAACAACTGGTCGTACGCAGTCCCAATAACACCTATCAAATCTGCTATGCCCCGGCCGCAACAAATGATTGTGTTTTTAAGGATCTCGACGCTGCAAAATGGCAGGCAGTTGTCGCTGCAGTGAACGCCGGCGATGCACTTGGTGATCGTACGGTCCAAGTATTTGATGCGCTCAATATGGAGTATGTTCACGTTGTGAACAATGACGGACAACTTAAGACGACTGCTCGCGTATTCTTTATGGTGGATGAGAAACCACTACCAGCGACCTACGATAATTTAATGAATGCCTTCACCGGCCTGCCGAAGTAAGAACTTCTAGCAATCGCCTAAGAAGCCTTACCAAGTGCTTTCTGAAGTGTAGCCAAAGTTGCCTTAGCTTTATCGAACGTTGGATCCAGCTCCAACGCCTTCAAAACATATTCTTCTGCTTTGACGTAATCTTCTTTTGTTTTGCGGGCAATATGCGCAAGAGCCATATTGTAATAAATCCGATAATTTTCTTTAAATTTCGGGAAAAATTTTAGCGCCCGAGAATAATCTGTTAAAGCTTCTTCTTGCTTGCCTTCTTTAGCTAGCAAAACACCTTTATTATTATAGTGTCGGACAATTTCCATCGGCTTTGCGATTTCTTTGCCAAAACCAATCGCGTGTTCGTCGTAGCCTGCATCATATAATTTTTTGAAGACATCAAACTTATAATCTGGAGATTCTGGATTTAACTGAATCAATTGCTTAAATACACCAATCGATTTTTCAGGTTCTTTCATCTGTAAATACATTTGCGCCATCGTATTGAGCCTATCAATGTTCGATGGTGCCATCTCATCGGCTTTCTCAATGAAAGGCTTTGCTTCTGCAAATTTGCCAAGCTTCATATACATTCGACTTGCGGTATTAATAAGATTGATATTGCTATTGTCAGTTTTCAACATGGCCAAAGTTAAATCAAGACACTCCTGATGACGTGCGGCGTCTTCGTAAAGTTCCAAAAGTAAACGTTTTGCCCGTTCACCGACATCGCTCACCATTTGCTGGGCCTTTTCAATGGCCTTTTGCATATTTCCTTGTTTAACATAAGGCTCAATCACACGGTCCCGTATAT
Source organism: uncultured Polynucleobacter sp. (assembly GCA_964624705.1). Classification (GTDB taxonomy): domain Bacteria; phylum Bdellovibrionota_B; class Oligoflexia; order Oligoflexales; family RGVZ01; genus CAMDKS01. The sequence goes on along the minus strand of CAZUYQ010000114.1, from coordinate 15,020 downwards.
CTTGGAACGCGAGCATCTTATTCTTCATTGCTAAAGCACGTGCAAGTACCGGCAACAATTGAATGCCAGAGACCGGCTTATTCAGAACTTCGATATCGCCCATTTCTCGCACTAGGCCGTCTTGACCATTAGAGCGGCCAGCGCCATTCGCAAGCATAATGACGCCAACCATGCGCTTTTCAAGCATTTCGTGAGCGCGCCATTTTTGAAGTAGTGCGAGTCCTGGCAGCGGACCAAAGTCCATCTCTATAAGAACGACTTCAAACCTATTTTGGTTAAACTGATAAAGGGCCGATTCTAGGTCTATCGCTTTTACAACTGTGATTCTATGCTTTTGCAGGGCCTGTTCAATGCCAACACCAAATGACGGATCGTCATCGACTAACAAAATTTTCGTCGGCAGGTTACTAACCTCGGCCACGGCAAACTCCTTGTTCTTGCATAATCCATGTTACCACGAAGTAGTACTGAGAGTGTAACAAGAATGAGCTACCGAATCTTCTACCGCATCCAAATGATCAAAAACGCGCTAAAAAGCGTTATTGTCTAAATCATAAAAAAAATCCGTTATGCTTTCTACAGCAGGGGGCTAGCAAGGGAGCCCACAATCTATTCAGCCCCAAAATCTCAAGCGATCTAGCCCTAAACCGATACTATAAGTAGGATTTTATCGCATTTTAAGGAGACCTTCGGATGAAAAGAGCTCTCGTTTGTGGTGCTGGAGGATTTATCGGCAACCATCTCGTCTCGCGACTTAAATCCCTCGGCTATTGGGTTCGGGGCGTCGATCTGAAACGCCCTGAGTACGGAATATCTCAGGCTGATGAATTTCTGGTCTACGATTTACGCGAGCAGAAGCATTATCCCAAAATTTTTGCCGGCAAGATCGACGAGGTATTCCAACTCGCAGCGGATATGGGTGGAGCAGGTTATATATTCACAGGCTTAAACGACGCAAATATTATTCACAATTCCGCCATGATTAACTTAAATGTCGCCGACTACTGTCATAAGAAAAATGTCGATCGAGTATTCTTCTCGTCATCGGCCTGCATTTATCCAGAGCGAAATCAACAAAATCCAGATAGTCCAGATTGTTCTGAGGATTCGGCATATCCTGCTGCGCCCGACAGCGAGTACGGATGGGAGAAAATTTTCAGTGAGCGTCTGTATTTAGCATTTCACAAAAACCATAATCTAAAAGTACGCATTGCCCGCTTCCATAATATTTTTGGTGAGCTCGGCACTTGGCAAGGTGGTCGTGAGAAAGCTCCGGCTGCGATCACCTTGCCAAGTTGCAGAAGCTCAAGATGGCGGCACAATAGAGATCTGGGGCGATGGTAAACAAACACGGTCGTTCTTGCATATCGACGAATGCTTAGATGGAGTCCTAAGGCTTATGAATTCTGATCTTACCGGCCCCTTTAATATCGGCTCTGAGGAGATGGTATCCATCAACCAGCTTGCCGAAATTGTTATGCATATCGCTGGAAAGAATCTAAAAATAAATCATATTGAAGGGCCTAATGGAGTTCGCGGCCGAAATTCACACAATAAACTGATTAAAGAGAGCTTAGGCTGGGCACCGTCACAGCGCCTGCACGTTGGTCTAGAAAAAACCTACAAATGGATCTCGGAACAAGTTGCTAACCAGCACAAAAAAGCCCATCCGAAATCTGCAGCATAATACCATGGAGAATCTGAACTCGATGCGGAACGGGTCCAGCAATCATTCGACAACCGCACCTGAGGTGTTCTCGGTCATGGGAGTTCCCGTCTCCGCCGTCCAAATTCCTGAGGTGATCGAGATTATAAAACGATGGATCGACGCAAAAGAATATGGCCACTATTTAACTCTCACGGGAATGCACGGAGTTATGGAGGCATATCGCAATTCAGACGTGCTTAGAGCTTACAACAATGCGTCGATGGTATTGCCAGACGGTAAACCTTTAACCTGGTTAGGGCGATGGCATGGCCATGGGAATTTGCGGCGCCGCGTTTACGGACCAGAACTCATGCTGGAATTCTGTCGTCAAACGGGAAATCAATATCGGCATTTTTTTTATGGCGGCAATGAGGGTGTTGCAATCAAACTCGCCGAACGCTTCAATCACGACTTTCAAACAAACGTTGTCGGTACCCTTTGCCCACCTTTTGGCTCGATAACGGAAAACCAAATCGCGAGCGATTTAGCTATTATAAATGCGAGCAAGGCCGACATCGTATGGATTGGTGTAAGTACACCTAAACAAGACCTACTTATGATGAATATAAAGTCGCAATTGAATGCCAGCGTGATGCTGGGTGTCGGTGCTGCTTTTGATTTTAACGCATGCCTTAAACCTTACGCACCTCGTTGGATGCAAGAATGGGGTCTAGAGTGGTTTTATCGCCTTCTCTCCGAACCCCGACGCCTCTGGCGACGTTATTTAATATTAGGTCCGCAATTTGTGGTTTTAGCAACCCTGGATATTATGAGACAGTGGTGGAAAGAAAAGTAAAGCCTCAGAGGTGAATCATGAACGTTAAAGTCTATGCTTACAAAAATTGTGAGACCTGCCGGAAAGCATTAAAATTCCTCGCGACAAAGAACATTGCCTACGAGGAAATTGACATTACAACGAAAGCCCCGACTATTAAAGAACTCCAATCAATGCTCGAACACTATAACGGCCTGGTTCGCAAGTTATTCAACACCTCTGGCGTGGCGTACAAAGAGCAACAATTGAGTGGGTCACTGCCCACCATGTCTTTAGAAAAAGCCTTGAAACTACTTGCCGGCAATGTCCGCCTCGTAAAAAGACCCTTTCTGCTCATTGACGGCGAAGGGGCCGCCGTTGGCTTCAAAGAAGACGAATGGAAGAAGATTCTTAAATGATAAATAGAATCAGATTGAGAGAATATTTAGATCTTTTTGAAGATCATTTATCAGCTTCATCAATTCGACTGTTTTGAATAAACTCTTATGAGTAGAATGGTGTCGTCAAGCTGAGGCCCGCAGGGCCGAAGAAGACCATTCCTTACCGCACCCGAAATTCCACCGATTCTAATACTTTTCCTACTCCATTTTTTAATGCAAGCATATGGCTTCCTGCAATCGGTCGCCAAAGACAGAAGCCGTCGGCGCATTTTATGTTCTTGCCATCTAAATCAAGCGAGAGCTCTGAATGATAACCTGAGATCTCAAATCCAACTTCTTCACGATCGTCTGGGATATCAGGATCTAATGCAATGGTTAGGCCTTCATTAGGATATGTAATATGCGCAGACTGCGAGGTACGAGGAGCACGTGGCGATGACTCAGACCTCAAAAGACGGGTTCCCTCCGGCATCTTTGGTTCTTTTGAAAGCCCAGTCTCGGGATTATGCAGTAAATTCATGATATCAGCCCATGCTGGTGCGGCACCAGAAACGCCACTAACATTCCACATCGGCTCACCGGAATAATTACCAACCCAAACACCGACCACATACTTATCCGAGTAGCCCATGCACCAATTGTCTCGCATATCTTTACTGGTCCCGGTCTTTGCCGCCGTCCAAAACGAAGTAGACAAGGGACTGTCGGCGCCGAATGACAATTCACGATTTGCTGTGTCAGACAAGATATGTCCAATAATCCAAGCTGAACTCGGATCAAGAACTTTTGCACTTATCTCCGCGGCGTTTTTATCCAAAAATAATTTCGGCGTAAAACTACGACCTTGATTTGCAAGCGTCCCATACGCCTGGGCCAATTCCCATAGGTTCACATCAAGTGTTCCGAGTGCAATCGATGGACCATACCACTCGCTATCGTGAGTGATGGAAAATCCCAGCTGTTTTAAACGATCAACAAAATTCACAACGCCGACTAGACCCGCAACTTTAACCGCAGGGATATTTACCGACGATCCCAGAGCCACTCGCAGAGGAATAAATCCATGAAATAAATGATCGTAATTCTCTGGTCGGTAGCTGCCGCGGTTATCCGAGAGCGACAATGGGCTATCGTCGATCAAAGATTCTATGTTTAAAAATCTCTTTTCGATTGCCAATTCATAAAGGAATGGTTTTAGCGTGCTACCTGCCTGTCGATGCGCTTGCACGCCGTCCACTAAATCACTGGTAGTGTTACTTCCAGCATGCCCCAGATAGGCTAGAACTTCACCGGTATGATAATTCAAAACTATTGCCGCACCGTCCTTTACATTGCGATCAGAAATTTCAGAAACTCGTGATTCAAGAATTTCGCGTACGCGACTCTGCAGCGCCAAATCAATGGTGGTACGTGGTATGGGGGCTGTTTTATCAAAACTCAAGCGACCCGTGATCTGCTGAGCAAGATGCGGAGCATATTGGATGCCACTGTTCAGCGCGGATTTCTGTCGTAACTTTGTAGCCATATCTGCATATCGCTGTGCACAGTCTTCGTTAACTTGGTTTGGGAGTGAACTAGATAAAATAAAACATGCCCTCTGGATAATCCTTTCTGGCCGTTCACTGGGAAACTTAAGCATTGCCGCCAAAATTGCCGCATCCTCGTGATCGAGAGCGCCAGGTGCTTTATCAAACAACCCATTTGCAGCTGCGCCGATACCCCGCAACTCACCACGCCAAGTTACTAAATTGAGGTAAGCTTCGAGAATTTCCTCTTTAGTCCAGCGCAACTCAATCAATGTCGCAGCCATCATCTGCAGCATCTTTATACCAACGCGGGTCCAAATTCGGTCTCGCCTAGATAGCTCAGGCGTCAGCTTTAATAATTTTACCAACTGCATCGTAACAGTACTACCGCCGCGACGTTGATAACCTACGTCAAGTAACCATGCACGACCAATTCCAGCCAATGCTAGAAAGTCAACACCCAGATGTTTATAGAATCTTCGGTCCTCGGCAAAAACCACCGCTTCGGGAAGCCTCTTAGACACCTGATCTAATGGAACCCATGCAAGCGCCCTGTATTGAAACACAGTACGAATCTGTTGGAGAGCATTGCCATTGCGATCCAGTAAAATTTGATCGCTCGGCCGATAGGAACTTCGGACTCCCGTAAAAGAAGGAATCCAAATCCATAAAATTGCAATCATCGACACAGCAGTTACCACCGCTAATGTGGCAAACGGGCTTTTTTTGCAGTGTTTGATGAATTCCGATTTCATATCTATTCAATCACCCACGATTCGGTAGGGACTTCGGCATACATCGCTGGCGCATACATCGCTTCTAACCGTGAGGGCGGCAAACCAAAAACACCATCTTGATTCACGCGATAGGTATAAGAAAACGTCCAAGGCTTGTCGGCGACAAATTCATAATAAACGCGAATTCCCTCAAACGAGCGTTCTTGAAAGGCAATCACTGCATTTCCAGTGGTCTTCTCACCTTTTTTCAAAATAGCACTCTCACTACCAGCACCCCCGAGAATCGTCGAGCCAGCTGGAATATAATCATTTAAAACCACCCACATTTGCGATGAGGTCGAGTTCATCGTAAGTTCAACCCGCACAATATCACCTCTCGACCACTTGCCTTTTATTTTCTGCTCCACCGGAATCACTTTACGCTCGAGACTCATACCGTTTTTTACTGGCGCCGTGACGGGCACTGCAAATCGACTGCTAACGGTAGCCCATGGTGAACCTTTTCCTTGATGATCAATCGATAAACTGGATTTGGCACCCGTTAAAGGTAGATCTGTGGACAAAGACGAATTCTTATCTTTTTCATTTGCCCATTTTACTGCAGAGGAACTAGCACTTAGTTGAATTTTCGTCTCTCCAGAAACTTTTTCGGTTTCAAAAGCGGTACTAAAATTTCTAAATCCTAACGCAGCCCAAGCGTTGGCAGTAGTCAAAACCCAGTGCCCTCCACTCTGTCTACCCAATAGCCCCTGGACCAACTTAGGGACATCATTCGTGAACGAACTCGGATGATTTGCCTTTTTATTTGCAGAAAGCACTGCAATGAGGCGAGCCATGGATTCTTCCCCAGACATCATCAGCCAGGGAAACTGATCGCCATCGCCTTTTGCAAAGGCAATCGCATTTCCTTCGGCATGAAGCCTACCCCGAATATTTGCTTCAGCGTCCTTTATGAGTTGATCGCGATTCGGAATCTTTTTTTCTCTCAGCAAGAGTTCATACCATGCGACCAAGGTCGGTGTCGGCCAAAGCTGTGGTTGTGCTTCCAATCCATTTAATAATTTTGGTTGGAAGAAATCACCACCGGCCCAGGATAAGGCTAGAAGTGCTGCGACCTGGCGCATTGGTTTATCTACTGCTGGAAGCATTTCGTGATGAGTAATTTTTCCGTTTAACCAGGCAATAAGACCATTGGCCATGCGTGCCTTGGTCTCCGTAGAAATCAAAAAATGATTCGCGGCAGTCACCGTCAGAACATACGAGGTCAAAATATCGCTGCCCCATAACTGACTAGGAAAATACTTTGCGAGACCATCGCCATCGAGATAGGAACCAATCGTTCCCCGCAGATGATCCCATTGAATACTGTCGTTTAATGCCACAAGACGCGATACCTTTTGTTCGAGACAGGAATAAGGATAGTCCCGCATATACTTCTGAGATCCTTCTAACTGACCCACTAAAGAAGCCGACAAATCAACGCGAATTCCACCGCGATCCTTCAAAGCATCTTTCGGTCGCTCTACTTCTAAAGATAACTTTGGTTCAGCCCGACCCAATGTTGTCTGCAATGTACGAATTGGTAAAACTGCTTTTACAGACTGACTTACTTCCATCTTATCGAAAAGAACACCCTCCTTGGATTTTGTCTCAATCTGCCAATTTAAGCTTCGCACATCATTTGGCACCAAGATCTCAAAAGCGACTTCTTTGGCGGATTCCGCATCAAGATGAAATTCGTTATCTTTTACTAAAGCCGTAACGGGCGTCTTCTTGTTCTTGTTATCAGTCGAAACGGATTCGACTTGCGCTGAAACCTTCACATCCTTAGCTGTTTTGGAGGTATTTCGTATGGTCACTGCGCCACGGAATTTATCACCCTCCCGGACCACTGGCGGCAAGCCCGAGAAAACCAACACGTCCTGTGATGATCTAATACTTGTTTCACCGGTCCCAAAGTGGTTCTGCCCTGAGATTGCGATCGCTACAATGCGAAACGACGTGAGGGAATCATTGAGTGGAATTTCAACAGTTGCCTCGCCATTTTTATCGAGAGCGATTTCATCTTTCCATAAAAGCAAGGTATCGAAAAGTTTACGCGGTGATCCTGCTCCCCCACCGCCACCAGCCGCAATTGCTTTTAAGCCGAAATGCCGCTTACCAATCACCTGCAGTTGACCTGTTGAAGTCCTCACTGCCAGCGAACGCTCGCCCATCATTTCGTCTAAGACCTTCCAGGAGTTATTAGGTTTGAGCTGTAAAAGACCTTCATCCACAGCCGCGATTAGGACTTTGCCATGTTTAAATTGATCTTTATCTTGATCGTCTCTAGCTTCGTTGCCGGACAAACCATCCATTTTTACTTTAACTTTTATTTTTGCTTTCTGACGCGGCCTATAGACCGCTTGATCCGCTTCGACCAAAACATTGAAACGATGCGCTTGCCAACCGACTTTAACCCCCGCGATTCCCAATTTAAATGCCGGCTTTCCGAGATCGACCATAGCAGTTGGCTCGATGTCGCCAACGCGCCCCCTAACAAGCAATGCGCTCACAAAAACATTAGGGCCATACCCGCCCTTTATCGGAACCGTGATGGTCGGATCTTTTCCTGAAATGTAAGTCACGAAATGGTCGATCACGCCCTCGCGTTCTATGGTCACCAAAGCCTTTGCGTCACGAAATGGGCTGCGCACCTGAAATACCGCCTTTTCGCCAGGCTGATACTCCTTTTTCTCAGGAATAAGATCAAATCGGTCCCCTGCCGACTGACTAAACCACCAGTCATCGCCATTTGCGACCCAAAACGAATTGTAGCCAAGGAAGGTTCTGCCCTTATCGTCTTTAACGCGTGCCTGGGCAATAATTTCACCCGATTCTGATATCTTACCCGTGCAAGTAACAACACCGCGATCATCAGAAACACCATGACAAAATTTCGGCGCTAGAGCCGTCGTAACGTTATAAGCCTCGTAAGCATAGAATCCACCAACCACTCGCTTACGATGAGATTTTGTTTTGCGCGTATAGAGATCGACATCGACTGGCACGCCCGCCTGAGGCTTACCTTTCGTGTCAATCACCATCATCCGAATCTGCAAGTCATCTTTTAAATTTACCCACTTAGTATTATCAAAGCCAACAAGCCTCTCGGCAGGATAGACCGTCAATGTATGGCGCGACAGCTGAGTTTCGCCGTTAGGATCGCGGTATTCAGCCTCAACTGCAAATTCATACGGTGATTTTTTCGGTAAATCGCCAAAGACTCCGACCGTTCCACCAGTGGCGTCAAGAGTCGTGTCGACTATTTTTTGTGTTAAATTCAAACCGTTTTTGGGTGCATCAGAGGGAACATCGCTTGCTTGATCGCTATCTACCCGCCTATATTCAGAAAAATACTCGTCATCGTTTTCCGACTGACCCTGAGGTTTTACACCGACCGTCACTGGTCGATAATTAAACGAAAACTCGCGCCAGCCTGGGAAATCAAATGAAGATTTCGGATTTAAACTCGCGCGCATTTTTAATGCGAGTTTACTTGCTGCACCACCAGCTAAATATTGTGCTTGAAATGGGATTTCAATCTTATCCGGAAAAACCAAAGTTTCAGCCGGAATTTTTAGGGTTGTCTTCATCAATGCAACACGAAATTCCTGCACCTCAAAGATGCCCGTTTCAATATCACCGCCATGAGCGTAAAGATTTTTCCGACTATTGACCAGATGAATATGATAACGACCTAGCGTCGCTTCTGCTGGAATCTTCCAAGTCGATTCTGCAGTCCCATCCGCTCGCCATTTTAAGGGGATCTTCCACTTGTTTACATACTCAAACGTGATCTCTACATCGCTAGGAAGGTGTTCTGACGCAGCGCCTTCAAATCCCTGACTTGAAGCCTGACGGAACACATGTTTCATATGTAAGGTTTCGCCAGCCCGCAACAAGGTTCGGTCGACAATGGTATGTGCCTTAAATTCTGGAGCTTGAGAATAATTTGTAGGAACAGAGAATCGCCAACTCTCAATGCCATTATTCCAGTTGGTATGTGTAAACGAAAAATCATCGCCCTTAGATGCAAAAACAAACATTCCCGAATCATACTGAGAATGATGTCTTGTCTCGCAGTTTTTTTGGTCTGCACTGTTCGGCAACTTATTTATGGTAACGGCACCGTCAGATGCCGTGATTCCCGAGAACAATCGTTCCCCTGCACAGTTAAAAATCTCGACCGACGCACTCTTAACCGGTTCTGCCTTGTCGAGTGTTGTCACCCAGACCAGAGACTGATCGCTACCCCATTTAAAATGTACCGCAAGATTTGTTACGAGGGCGGCCGCCGGCGCATAAAACGAAGCCTTTTTGGCAAGTAAGGCGGCACCTAGAGCCTGGCTTTCAATCTCGACAACATGTAAACCCCGATTGTTCAGTGGAATTCCGATCACTTGTGTTTCATCGTCTTTCGCTGGCAGCGGTAATTGAAAGGGAACAGTCGCAACCTTATTACGCCCAGAAGGGGCTTCTTTTTTGCTTCTATCATCTTTATTTTCAGGTGAATTCAGCTCTAATCGTTCCTCGGGATCAAATAGAGAAACTTCACGATCGATCCGCTCTAAACGACCTAACCAGTAGATCACATCCTGTGGTTTATCGATTTTAAAGCTCGTGCCTTTTGTCCACTCGACCCCCAGGAACTCAAATCCCTTCTTGGACTTGGCCTTCATAATCTCGCCCATTTTTGTTACGACCGATCGCTCGAGTCGTCGGACCGTCACAGGTAAGGCTGCGTCCTTTGTCGCCTCAATAATCCCAAAGGGCGCCGCAAATTTCGCTAATGAGGGATACTCGCCGGGTTTTGTCTTTACTGGAAAATTCGCAGCATTTGTAAGTAAACGCCCATCGATATCTTTTGTTCCGGGAGGGAGCGAGACCGTAAACTCGGTATTTGGCGGAAATGGTGCCTCAAAAGTTGCATTGTAGAGGCCATTAGAATCATCTGACTCATTAGGCATCTTTGGCTTATAAACACGACCTGTTTGATCTTTAAGCTCAATTTTTTTAATCAAATCGAGTGAGACTGCCCGGGTGAAGTCGACCGAAAAGCCTAGAAGCGGCGAACAGGCAGCCTCTTTATTTTCACGACTGCAGGAAAATTTTGCGCGGAATGGTTCTCTGACAGAAAATTGATAGGTCTGCGTCACAGTCGAAGATACGCCCGATTTTGATTTAACCCCCTTCTCCCAAACAAATTTTACTTTCTTACCTTCTGGAAATGGCGTTTTAGCTGTGAGCATCAGCAAGTGTTTTGCATCGCGAGGAAAATAGGTAGTTTTAGCTGCGGCTTTTGTGATTACATCATCGGCAATAACAACCCCTATTTTTTCTTCAATTCCATCCACCACAATATAAACATGCTGGAGTACTGATGCAGTATCCACATCGGAATCCAGAGCAACAATAAACCCATGATCACTATCTATTTCTGATCCATCATAAGGTTGCATTGAGACAATGCTTGGGCCACCTGTCGAGAATTCATAAACAGCACTTCCCTTTAACTCAGACTTCTTTAAGTCTCTCAAGTCGGCCGCGATCTTAATCTGACATTTTACCCCGGCTGGCAATGGATTTGAAAATTCGTAAACCCACTCCAGTGGCTCTAACCATCGCCCCTGACCTTCGATGGTCTTATCCATTCCTACGCAAATAACCTCCGCAGCTTTAGCCTGCGCTGGATCACCAAAAGCAATCATCGGTTGAGCAAACTGAATGCGAATTTGCCGTACATTTTTCACTTCACCCTTAGGCGAAACATTTTGAATCGTAAATCCCGCAGCAGGAAAACCTACGAACAACAATGAAACCAACAGCAACGATCGTTTTAGAAAACTCAAGGTCATAATGAAGAACCTCCACAGCAGTATTTGGTAACGCCATCTATGGTAGGCGAACAAAGTCTTAGTTGTACACAGTAACAAGATGCAGCTTTGATATTCTTGTTCGATGTTGATCGCTAAAGCTTGTCAGCAACCCGCAAATGCCTCTAGAATTGCAAGAGAACAAATGCCCAAAAACAAAGTCAGGAGAACCTTTCTTGAAAATTGCTATTTGCACTGGCGGCGGTGATTGTCCTGGCTTGAACGCGGTGATTCGCGCCGTAACCCGGCATGCGATTCTTAATTGCGGCATAGAAGTCATCGGTATCGAAGAAAGCTTAAATGGACTGCTATGCACGCCGCCACGCATCCGTCCTCTTAAATTAGGCGATGTGGCAGGAATCCTCGAGCGTGGCGGAACTATTCTTGGAACTAGCAATAAAGGTAGCCCATTCAAAGATCCCGAAAAAGGTGCGGCAGCAATTGCTACTGCCTTAAAGAATTGGAAATCACTGGGCCTCGATGCGCTTATTGTGGTTGGTGGCGATGGAACTCAACGCATGGCGCTGAATCTTCATGATGCGGGAATGCCGGTGATTGGGATTCCCAAAACGATCGATAACGATTACAGCCCGACCGATTTAAGCATTGGTTTTATGACTGCGGTTGAAGTGGCAGCTGAGGCTATTTCAAGATTGCATTCCACTGCTGAAGCACATTCTCGTATTATGGTGGCCGAAGTGATGTGACGCGATGCCGGGTTTATCGCCCTTCATGCTGGGATCGCTTCTGGCGCAAATGTTATTTTACTTCCTGAGATCCCCTACGATGTCGATGTTATTGCCCGTGCCATGCAGGAGCGCAGTGCGCGTGGCCGCAACTTCTCTATCATCGTCGCCGCAGAAGGCGCTTTTGAGAAAGGTAAGACTCCGATTTTCAGAAGTAGTGCGACCGGCACATTCAATCTAGGTGGAGTTTCGGATGAGATTGCTCGCACCTTGCACGCCCGTACAGGTATGGACGCTCGCGTGACTGTATTGGGTCATACACAACGCGGCGGCTCGCCAGTTATGATTGACCGTATCCTCGCGACCGCATTCGGTGTACACGCTGTCGACCTTGCAAAAGAAAAAAAATATGGCCGCGTCGTCACCTGGCGGCACGGTAAAATAGGCGATATTTTGTACAATGATATTGATGGCGGCACGAGGGCGCTTAAGCCTGACGATCAATTTATTCATGCTGCTGAGTCGATCGGGATCTGCTTAGGCCGATAGAAACTCTGTAAAATAGATACCAAACGCAACAAAGCAGAAGAGCAACGAATTATTGCTCTTCTGCTTTGATAGCTACTGGCCAAATTTATTACTAGCGCTGACGCGCTAGAAATTAATTCTGATAACCTTTTTTGAAGGTCAAGCCTGCACGACGTCCAGGAATGCTCTTCACTTTTTTACGGCGAGTCGCGATTCTCTTTTTTGCGCGGTATTTAGCTGTTTTGTTACGTTTACGTGCTGGGCGGTTCTTTTTCATAATACATCCTATTAAACTTATAAATAGACCTTGCGGTTAAAACTTATAGCCAATTGCGATTACGGCACTGTTAATACCCTGAGACGTGCTTGCCCACAATTCATTTGTGGTCCTCTCAGACTTTGTTTCAACTTTAGTGCCACTTGACTCATCGACGTTAACAGTCTTTGCCACATCAAATAGGGCGCTGTCAAACAATGGTAGCTCTAACTCAACAAAAAAGTTGGTATCGAGGCCGGCCCGGATGCCTAACGAAGCTCCGTAATGGATACCGTTGGTAGTCGTTTCGGTGTACCCACCTGTTTTCCAATCCACAGCCTTCTGGTTACGGATATCGGCCGAAACCGCACCGAAAGGTACAACTGCAGTACCGAAGGGCTTGAAATAATTACGAACTCCACCGCCAATCGATAGATTGACTGCATTGCTCGGCGAACTGCGACCGTCCGGAGCAGTATAACTATTTGCGAAAAGACCGGCAGATGCGAAGTATGCCAGCGATCCACCTAGATCATCGTGATAACGGCCGCCTAGACCAAAGGTCGAAGTCGAGCCATTGTTCTTGCCCTCAGCTTTATCAGCTGTCTTCTTATAAAGTCCTGATACCAGTGAAACCTCAGCTGCAAATGCACTGGTGGAGAACACGGCACCGGCAAGAATCATAGGACGTAGCAGTCCACGCGATAAAAAAGTCATCCTAAAGGCCCTCCTCAGATCAATTCCTGTTTGGATTGGATGGCTTGCACTGTAGCCCCCAAGAACGCCCTATGGCAAGCCTATTGAGCACAAGAGCTTAAATTTCTTGAGGATTGCGTCATTTTTTATCATTTCACTTAAGTTTCGTTTTATTCATCCGACACCCCAAGCATACGCCTCCACTTATCGGGGGCCCCTTGGGAGGATTTGTGAAGCATCAAGGCAAACAGGCAATCGCATGGGCATTAGCTCTTACCGCGGCATCAAGCGTCTATGCTGGAGGCGGCTGGTGGATGAAGCGCCTCGCAAGTAACCATAATAGTGGCCACGGGGATGAACATGAAGAAAGCGCAGATCATGAATCGCCTGGGCACGAAGCCGCTTCCGAGGACTCTGATTCTCATCACGGCGATACCGCAAAAAAAGATGAGCATGGCAGTGAGCACGGTGCCGAAGATAAAGATACTGGCCACAAAGAAGAGCATGCCGCCGCAGCGCATGCTGATTCTGAGCATAAAAAAGACGAGCATGTTAGTGCCCACGAAGAAAAACCCAAAGCTCCTGAACATCATGCCAATACACATGGTGATAAGGCCGACGAACACAAAAAAGCCGACTCTCACGCCGACACAAAAACGGCTGAAAAACCGGCAAAAGCTCACGACGGCGGGGCGCCACACTGGAGTTATTTAAAATCCGACCCCACGGGTCCTTCCAGTTGGGGGAATTTGAACGAACAGTTCGCGCAATGTGAAAAAGGTCGCGAGCAATCCCCGATCGATATCAAAGGCGCAGTGTCAAAAGCAAGTGCGCCGCATATTACTTGGCATTATAGCCCGGTGGCGGTGAACGTCGAAAACAATGGTCACACCATTGTCGCTGGCATGCCAAATACTCAAAACCACATCACAATTGATAGCGAAAAATACACCCTTGCCCAGTTTCACTTCCATAATCCGAGTGAACACAAAATTGGTGGGATCCCAGCCGACATGGAACTACACTTGGTACATAAAAACGACAAAGGCGCCCTGGCAGTCATCGGCGTTATGATTCACGAAAAAGCTGGCGACGAGAACCCATTCTTTAAACCTCTTTGGTCCATTCTGCCTCGAACCCTTCATTCAAAAGCGGAATCGACACCAACTATAAACTTAACGAAACTATTGCCGACCCATCGCGACTACTTTCATTACGCGGGCAGTTTAACGACACCACCTTGTAGTCAAGGAGTCCGCTGGTTCGTATTAAAGGATCCAGTGACCATGAACGGCAGCCAAGTCGAGCTCTACAGCGGCATTTTTGATACTCCAACCAATCGCCCGGTCCAGCCGATGTTTGGCCGTGAGATCATTCAAAGTAGCGGGCCGGCCACCGTGGCACACTGATCTTGTGGTCATATTAGTGGTAACTAGCTAATATGACCTAAAGAAATAGTTCTGGATATTTCAGGCGGCGTCCGATAGATTTCTAATAGAGCCGATAAGACCAACAAATTCTGTGGCCCTCGACTGTTTAAGGCAATCGAGGGCGTAGTTATCGGAGACGAAGAATAAGTTAAAGGTACTATGCAGTCCCACTCAGATATCACATCTACTCACGAGCTCAATGTCAGCCAACTTGGCTCATCGACACCGTCTGATGTCATTATTGAAGAAATGAATCTTCAGGATGTACCCGCAGTGCGCGAGATGATTCGCCGCAATCTTGCCGCTTATGACGAGGCCGGCACGGTTCTAGCCTCGACGTTTCGCAGACTTGAGCAACTCGAAAGCATTTACACCGTCCCAGG